>JAPKEL010000065.1 GCA_028822065.1 Woeseiaceae bacterium
CGCATTAAGCAAGCATAAAAGTTATAGGTTTCTTTTCAGAACATCACATCAATGGCATCTGTTAGATTTCCTACAGGTATTAATTCCATGTTATTTATTTTCTTTTTAGGAAGGTTTGCGTTTGGAATAATAGCTGCTGTAAAACCTTGCTTAGCCGCCTCAATCAATCGCTCTGTTCCATACTTTACTGGCCTCACTTCACCAGCTAAGCCTATCTCGCCAAAACTAATAAGCCGTTTTTTGCAAGCAAGCTCTTTGTAACTTGACACGATTGCCAGTATCGCAGGTAGATCAGCGGCAATCCCATCCAAACGCAAGCCACCTACTACATTGATAAAAATATCAAATTGCGCCATGGAAATTTCAGCATATTTTTGTAACACCGCCATTAGCAAAGGTAATCTAGTTTGATCAATTCCTTGCGCCAATCTTTTAATGTGATTCGCGTGCGTTTCTGAAACCAATGCTTGGATTTCAAATAAGAGTGGCCTACTCCCCTCCCAAGCAACTGAGACTAAGCTTCCCGGTCTGTCAATATAGTCTCCAGAAAGAAAAATCGCCGATGGATTTTTAACTTCACGAAAACCAGTTTCAGTCATCGCAAAAACACCTATTTCACTACTCGCGCCAAATCGATTCTTAACAGCCCGGATGATCGTATATCTACTTGCCAAATCATTTTCAAAATAAAGGACCGTATCAACCATATGCTCGACAATTCTTGGTCCAGCAATTACTCCTTCTTTTGTAACATGACCGATTAGAAGGATAGAAACTTCATTTTGCTTGGCAAACTGCACGAGCTCACCTACACATTCTCTTAGTTGTGATACTGAGCCGGGTGACGAGCTCACCTCACTACTGATCATTGTTTGAATTGAATCAATAATAACAACTCGTGCTTGTGATTTTTTTGTGAGTTGAAAAACCTGCTCTAAAGAGGTGGTGGACAAGATAAGCAGATCGGAGTGACTAGTTCCAATACGACTCGACCTTTGAGCAACTTGATTAATAGATTCTTCGCCAGTCACATAACAAGGAATCAATTCGTTAGGTAATTTTGTAGCTATTTGTTGAAGTAAAGTTGACTTTCCAATGCCTGGATCGCCACCCAAAAGCACCACCGAACCAGGCACCAACCCACCACCCAAAACTCTATTAAATTCAGTAAAACCAGTATCATAACGAATAATAAACTCTTCATTAATTTCATTTAGTTTCTTAACTTCTATTGTATTTCGCGACAAAGTAATCGCTTTTTTGGAAACAACAGTCTGACCTAAGCTATTCCAGGCATCACAATCCGGGCATTGACCTTGCCACTTTCCACTATAAGCACCACACTCAGAACATAAATACGCTTTTTTTTCATTTTTCATAAGCCATATATTCCCAATAAAATACTCTTTTAGTGAATGCGGCGTTCCACTCTTTCGGATACACCGGTTACCAGTGCATAACTAGTCAAATTTGAATAATGAGCTACTTCTTCAACAGGCAATTGCTCACCCCATAAAATCACTTCATCTCCAATATAATCGTCGGTATTTGAGCCTAGATCAACTGCAATTAAATCCATTGATACTAATCCTACCAAAGGCACTTTCCTGCCATTAACTACAACCGGTCCTCCAGAAATTATTGATTTTGAATAGCCATCTCCATAGCCAACTGAAACCACCCCAAGAGTGCTATCTTTTTTTGCCACCCAAGTACTATTATAACCAACGCACTCTCCCTTTAAAATTGGCCTTATAGCTATTAATTTAGAAACGAACTGCATCACCGGTTTTAGATTTAACTGCTTGGCACTAATATCTGCAAGTGGAGATATACCATAAAGAGCGATTCCAGGTCTGATCCAAATATCTCCTTTGTTATTCCATTTATAATCTTTAATTAATTCATCGTAATTAACAATTACCGCAGAATTAGCGAAACTAATATCTCCAGAAAAATGATCGGTTAAGCCCTTAAAAAGATCAAGTTGGATAGAATTTTTTTTGCTCTTCTTGTCTTCAGCGTCAGATAAATGAGTCATCAAACCAAATTTGGCTATAATATTCATAGATTCAAGCCTTGATATAGCATCGAAAACATCAGTAATTTTAATCCCTAGACGATTCATACCGGTATCAATTTTTAGCCAAGAAGAAATTGATATTTTGGGAGTTGTTGTATTCTCTAATAATTCAATTTGAGTTATATTGTGAATGACGATATCGCATCGTAAATCTATCGCCACTCTTAATTCTTCCGTTGTCGTAAATCCACCCAATAGAGTAATCGGTCGATCTATCCCAAGATCTCTTAATATTTTTGCCTCAGAAAGACGTGCAACCGCAAAACCATCAGCTTCTGTCAAAATATTTGTTGTATCAACGATACTATGGCCGTACGCATTACCCTTGACAGCGCACATGACTTTTGCTTGGCCAGAAATGGCTTTGAGATGATCAAAATTATGCTTTAGTGCATGCTTATCAATATAAGCATATGGACTTGATGTCACTGATAGGACTCATTAGCGTAAGCATCAGTCACCCAATTTTCAAATTTAGTGTATCTACCTACAAACGTTAAAGGGAAATCTCCAATTGGTCCATTTCGCTGCTTAGCAATCTGTATATCCGCCACACCCTTCCTAGGGGTATCAGGGTTATATACTTCATCGCGATAAATAAAGACGATAATGTCTGCATCTTGTTCAATAGCGCCTGACTCTCTTAGATCAGACATTATTGGACGTTTGTCGGTTCGTGATTCGACACTTCTATTTAATTGCGAAAGCGCAATTATTGGGATCTCAAGTTCTTTTGCTAACGCTTTTAATGATCTGGTAATTTCCGATATCTCAGTAGCGCGATTCTCGGTTCTTCCTTGAACCTCCATTAGTTGAAGATAATCCAAAATAATCAAATCTAAACCATGTTTTTCACGCTTTAAACGTCTTGCTCTTGCTCTAATTTCTGTTGGTGATAAGGCTGGCGTATCATCAATAAAAATTGGAGCTTCTGACATTAATTGAACTGCAGTATTAATCCTAGACCAATCCTCATCAGGAAATTTTCCAGTGCGCAGGTGGGTTTGATCGACTCTCCCTAAAGATGAAATCATACGAAAAGCCAATTGCTCTTTTGGCATTTCCATTGAGAATATTGCTGTAGATTTTTTTGATCCTATAGCTGCATTTTCCGCAATATTAACAGCTAATGTAGTTTTCCCCATTGATGGACGACCAGCTATTATAATTAAGTCCCCCGCCTGTAAGCCCGTTGTTAATTTATCAAACTCTTTGAAGCCGGTTGAGATACCCGAAAGATCGCCATCTGAGTTATGTAAATACTCTATTCGATCAATCGTTGCGGGTAAAACTTCCTTGATCGGTTGAAAGCCAGATTTTCCTCGATTCCCTTTCTCAGCAATCTCAAAGACAAGTCGCTCCGCATCGTCAACTAATTCTGATGTAGTTCGACCATCATTCAAATAAGCGTTGCCACTAATTTGATTACCGGCGCTTATAAGGGATCTAAGAACGGAACGCTCTCTAAGAATTTTTGCATAAGAAAATGCATTTGCTGCACTCGGAGTTTCATTGGCTAAAGTCGCAATGTACTCTAACCCGCCTGCAGTCTCTAGTTGGCCTTGATTATCAAGATATTCGGAAAGGGTAACTACATCACATGGCTCAGAGTTTTCAATCAGAGCTTTGATGCCAGAAAAAATTATCTGGTGATCTTTACGATAAAAATCAGAATCGATAACTACATCTGCAATTTTATCCCATGCTGCATTATCCAGCATTATTCCACCTAATAAAGATTGCTCAGCCTCAATGGAATTAGGCGGGATTTTGAGTGACATTTCTGACACGTTACCAATTTCATCGTCAGAAGACTGAGCCATTATTTATCCTTACTTTTATTTATTCCTCTGGTACTACATTAACATTCACCGTGATATCTAAATCCGTGTGAAGATGCAATATTACCTCAGACTCGCCAATTTCATGTATAGGTCCATCCGCCATCCTGATCTCACTTCTTTCAACGCTAACCCCAACTTTATCAAATGCTTCCACGATATCCACGGGGCCAACTGATCCAAATAGTTTTCCTTCGCTACCAACATTAGCGGGAATGACTAATTGCATACCTTCAATTAATTCACCTCTTGATTTGGCAGCTGCCAAATCTTCTGATGCTTTTTTCTCAAGCTCAGAGCGCTTAGCTTCCATATCTTTAATATTGCTTGCTGTCGCTAGCGCCGCTTTTCCAGATGGAATCAAATAATTACGACCGTAACCTGATTTCACAGCTACCAAGTCACCTATCGCCCCTAAATTTTCTACTTTATCCAATAAAATTACATTCATCTCTTTATCCTAAACTAAACAAATTAATAGCATTAAATCTTAATTAATTCTTCATTCGCAATCGATAATTAAACCAAGCATCTGTATAGCCAGCCACCGCGAGTATCATAATTATTAATACATTTAAGAATGGTAACATTACGTATACAAGAATCAATCCTATGGTTGGTAATGACCCCTCTTCATGAAACCAATGAATAAGCGCTAATCCCTGCAACCAAAAGAATAAAAAACATAAATACGCAAGATTTATCAGCCATTCTACGTTAAAAACAAACAACAGCAAAGAGCTGATTGCAGTAATGATAGCAAAGAATCTTCCAAAATTGAGATCACTGAATTTTCCATAATCAAGCACTTCTAGCGTAGAGGCCCGATAGATTGCGCAACCTAATATTAGAATAATGGAGTACATAGACCAAGTCATTGTAATCATCAAGATTGTCATTTGCTGAGAAATAACTGCACTCTGATTCTTTATAATACTTGCCTGTTCAGTTAATCCGCTCTGAACTAAAATTTCAGATAAATTTATTAATATTTGATTCCAAAATAAACCGGTATTACCCACAAGGAAGTAAAATAATAATAATAATAATATAGCCACAATAGCCGATATCTGGATAGTTAGTACAAATGAGCGTGTTCTCTGGAGTATCATGACTAAAATCAATGCTGGCATCCACGTCATCAGAGCTGTAATAAAAATCTCATAGATCGTTATATTTACAACTAAACCTAGGAGAATTAATCCAGATATTGTAATAAAACACTGCTTTAAGATATTGATAAATCTATATTTTAATGCCAGTGAAATAATTGTGGCGCCACCAAGAATTATCGAAAAAGGCAGAATCAATGTAATTGCCAGGCCTATTGGGCCATGATATGGGCGCAGATAGATCCAGTTAGAATATGATTTTATTAATTTTATTCTTAATGCCTATCGGTGTATGGAAGCAACGCCAAAAAACGAGCTCGTTTTACTGCTGTTGTTAGCTGTCTTTGATAACGTGCTTTTGTTCCAGTAATACGACTAGGAACAATTTTACCAGTTTCAGTAATATATCCCTTCAACAAAGCGAGATCTTTATAGTCTATTTCAGTGATTTTTTCAGCTGTAAAGCGACAATATTTTTTTCTTCTAGGGTAACGAGTCATCATAATTTTTTTCTCCCTTACTTGATCTTATTAGTTATAGATGAGTCTGCTGGTGCTTCTTCAGCGGCAGGTGCTTCT
>JAPKEL010000066.1 GCA_028822065.1 Woeseiaceae bacterium
CTGGATGAAAAATCATCGTTCCTAATCCAATTGTTGATATTTTTTTGTCACTGTTCGCAATTGAAAAATATTTCATTCTTCCTCCTTTTAAGATTATTTTCTAGATGCACCACCGCGTGTTACAGCATCTAAAGTGACAGCTATTAGAAGTATGGCCCCTGAAAACATCAATTTATCAGCAGCTCTTGCACCTGCTAAATCCAGTCCATTACCAAGAGATCCAATTACTAAAGCCCCTAGTATGGCGTTCCACACACTTCCTCTTCCGCCAAATAAAGAAGTTCCTCCTATTACTGCTGCTCCAATTGCTTCAAGCAACAAGGGTCCTCCTGCAAATGCATTAAACGATACAGAGGCATATCTTGATGCGCCAATAATCCCGCCAACAGCTGCCATGAAGCCAACAAGTGCGAATGCAGAAATACGCATATACTCAATGGATATACCAACTCGTCTAGCTGATTCTAAATTACCACCAACTGCAAACATGGCTCTTCCATAGGAAGTCGAAGTGGTTAACCATCCAAGAAATCCTGTGAGACTTAATAGAATAATAATTGTTAGTGGCACACCTCGATAAGCATTAAGTATTAAGGTCGCTGTGATGACCAAAGTTGAGAAAAATATAAATTTAATAATCGATAAATATAATAAGTCATTATCTAAATTTTTTGCATTTCTAGCCCTTCTATTGTTCCAGATGGCTAATCCAAAAATGATGATACCTATGGCGGCCAATATTAATCCTATACTGTCGGGTAGTGTGGTTGTAGTGAGGCCACGAATAAATGGATCACGAACATTTATTGCGCCGTGAATGCCTAAAATTTTCATCATTAAACCTTGGAACCCCAGTAGTCCTGCTAAAGTAACCACGAAGGATGGGATCCGAAAATAAGCAATAATTGTCCCCATAATTCCGCCTAATACAGCACCTGCACCCAATCCTGCTAAACAAGCAATAGGTGCAGACACACCCATTTTCGTAGAGAGTACTGCAACAATTGCTGCACAAACACCTGCAACAGTGGCAATAGATAAATCAATATCTCCCATTAATAAAACAAGAGTTACCCCAACTGCTAAAGTTCCCACAACTGCACTTTGCATAAATAAAAAATAAAAATTTCGTGGACTTAAGAAAACTGGTTCTTTAATACCAAAATATATCCAGATAACAATTAGAGCTAATAAGACGGGTATAAAACTTCCAAGCTGAGTTTCTCTCAAATAGCCAATTTTTTCTTGTATATTTTTAAGCATCACTCACCCCTCGTTATAGAACTGACAATTTGATCAGGTGTTGTATTTTTGGTATCAAATACACCAATGTTTTCTCCTTGTCGCATAACAGTAATGCGGTCACATACTTCAAATATATTGTTTAAGTTATGAGAGATAAGAACCACCGCATGATTAGTCTCTCTTAATCTTTTTACTAGTTGCAACACCTCTTTAGTTTGAGAAACACCCAAAGCTGCAGTTGGTTCGTCCAGTAAAACTATTGAGGAATCAGACTTAGTTGCTCTAGCAATAGCAATTGATTGGCGCTGTCCACCTGAAAGAAAAGCAATTTTTGTTCTCATTGAGGTTATTGTATGAACTTTTAATTTTCTAAGAGCTGCTTTTGTTTGCTCTTCCATGGATAGATGATTAAGAGGTCTTAATGCTCTAGGAATAATCTTTAAATTATCTAAGTATCGAATTTCATTTCCCAAAAATAAATTTGCTGTTACATCCAAATTTTCACATAGAGCTAAGTCTTGATATACTATTTGAATGCCCTTGCGTGATGCGTCATGAGGTGAATTAATCTTAACTTCTTTTCCATCAATAAAGAAAGCACCACTATCGCACAACTGTGCACCTGAAATAGCTTTCATTAATGTTGTTTTTCCTGCGCCATTGTCTCCCACCAAGCCCATTACTTCACCTCGTCTTAGTTCAAAATTGACATCATTCAATGCATCAATACCACCAAATTTCTTCATAATGCCTTGAGCACTGAAATGAATTGGGTTAGTTTGTTCAGATGAGGTATTTTTCAACGGGTTAATATTATTATTGTTCATAAATATTCGTTAATACTTTAATGTCAACAAAGTGCTTTCAAGCCTGTTGAAAAAAATAAAATGACTATGATTAAGCCAGGGAAAACTCCCTGGCTTAAAATGTTTACTACTAATTATATTACTTATTTGAAAGAATTACTAACTACTACAAAAATCGGTAGCAGCAGCAGTTCCTTGACAAACATCTTCCTTAGTAATTGAAGAATCATGCTCAATTACATAAGCAACACCTTCTTCACCAACAGCGTTATAGAATCCAACTGGTACCATCGGAACTTCTTTGCCAGCAGAGTTTGCTGGTGAAGTACCAACTACGATTCCATCCAATGAATCACCATTAACAAGAGCTATAGTAGCTTGAGCGGTTGATAACATCATCAGATTAAAGTCTCTCCAAACGCTTTGAGTCATTTCACCAGTTAACATCATTTGTAGTGCTGCAACTGTGCAGTCCAAACCACTAACAGGCACTTGACCTGCCATGCCTTGCTCTGCTAGAGATGCAACTGCAGCTCCCGCATTACCATCGTTAGACGAAACTACGCCTTGAACATTGTTGTTCAATTTAGTAAGCGCTTGGTCCATTGATTGTCTTGCTACGGCTGGATCCCAACCTTGCGTCCAATTTTCGTAACCAAGAATGCGTTCACCAGATTGGAATAAAGATTCAAGAACATCCATTTGACCATCTGCAATTGTAGGTGCATTAGGATCGGTAGGTGAGCCTTTAAGCATCACTAAAACATCTCCAGGTTGAGTGTTGGCAACAATATGTGCTGCTTGTGCTCGGCCTGAAGCTCTCAGATCAGCTTGAACCCAAAAACTAGTATTTTGAGACTGAATCATACGGTCGTATGCAATGACTGGAACTCCTTCTTCAGCACCCATATCAGCAATTATAGCTGCAGCTTCTCCATCAATTGGAATCACCACAAGAACTTTTGCTCCTTTTGATAAAGCTTGCTCTGCTTGACGTTGTTGAGTTGCTGTATCATTATTGGCGTTAACCACTTGTACTTCGATATTGGGTGCCATTTCTTGCATATGCTTTACGAAAAATGCTGCATCTTGGCTTTCCCACCTAGGATTCACATTTTCCGGAAGCAAAAGAGTAACCATATCACCAGCATAAGAAATACCAGTATTCATAATTCCAGCTGCTGCAATAATTACAACAGATAGTAATTTTGTGTATTTACTCGATTTCATTTTGTTTTACCTCCTATTATTATAATTAAGCCTGAAATGGACGAATCCAATACAGGATTTACTCCCGAAATGAACGAATCCATTCCAAGTTCGGTTCAACTCCCAAACCAGGTCCGTCAGGAATTTTGACAAAACCTTTATTTTTGGAAACTTGAGTCTCTATATCTAATGGCTCAACAAGTAAGTCATCTACAAATAAGTTATTTGTTGTATCAAACTCTAACATTGGTTCACGGGGAAACAAGCCTCCGGGAACAGGTGGCATAGCAGCCAATAGATGTAAATTAGTGGCAATAGATACTGCCGATCCCCATACATGGTTTACTACCGGCACAAAGTTAGTATGTGACATAGCTAAAACTTTTAAGTATTCTGAGATACCTCCCATGGAGCATACTTCAGGTTGAGCTATATCAATACAATCGTTGTCAAACAAATGGCGCCAACCCCATCGGGTAAACTCTGCTTCACCACCTGCAATATTAGTTTTTATCTGGTTACGTAATCTGCGATAACCATTATAATCTTCTGGTGCTACTGGCTCTTCAAACCAGTAAACGTCTAGTTCGTCAAGTGCATGACCAACATACAATGCATCTCCAACGGTGTAACAATGATTAGCATCTACCATAATTTGAAAGTCTTTACCTACCGTTTTGCGAAGTTCTTGGACTAGTAGAATATCGTTTTTTACACCAAGACCAACCTTCATTTTAGCGGCTAAAAATCCTGCATCTTGAATTGCAGCTGCGTCGTTCTTGATAATTCCCAATTGATTCGCCAGTTTTCCCGGATGAAGCATCATGCCGTAACCATATACAGGAATCTGGTCACGAAACTTGCCGCCTATGAGTTCGTACAGAGGTTGGTTGGTAATCTTTCCAGCTAAATCCCACAAAGCAATGTCAACCCCAGACAATGCCTGAATGGGCATACCTTTTTGACCATGGTCACGAAGATTATTATAGATTTCATGCCAGATAACTTCTCTTTCTATTGGATTTCTACCCAACAACATAGGCTGGATAACCATCTCAATAATAGCCTTATTGGCTTTGGCTATATTGCCAGGGCCAAAGCATTCCCCCCAACCTGTTAAACCTTCATCGGTGGAGATTTCTACCAGATGAACAGAACGTTGATTGTAGTACCCTTGTGAATAACCAATTTCATTGTCCAACTTGTAAGATAAAACATGGCTTTTAATTGCGGTAATTTTCATATATGAATAAATGATGTATAGATAAAGTAATATGTATTTAAACATATGATGTTTGAATAATCAAGCAATTTATTAATAAATATTCTCTTTGTATAGAATTAAGAGTCAATATGCATTGCCTAGCCCCATGCATATAGTTGTATGTGATATTAAAGACTGTAGGATTGAGTAGTACTCAGTAACTGCGAAAATAGCAGCGATAATTATGCCAAGATTGTCGACATACCAGCAGATACTATATGTCAACAAAACAAATAAAGAACTTAATTAATCAATAGAAGTTTTTTAATTTGACTTTTATAGTTGATTTAGAATCGACTGAATTTTATAGTTAATTTCCAAAAGGGTTTTTATATATAAAATTCGAAAAAATATTTCTACTTTCTAAGAGTAGAGGGTTATATAAATTATTTTTTTGGGGTATTAATTTGTTTTTTTAATCGATGTCCTGCATCACTCAATAGACTTTCCATCATTGCTTCAGCCTTATCAGCATCTCTTTTAATAATAGCATCAGCTACTTTCCTGTGGAATAGAATTGATTCTTTATTTTTACGAGGATCTTTATTTGTTAGTCTGATTGAACTGAGTAAGGCCGAAAAAATTAGTCCTTCCATTGCCCGCATGATTTCATTATTTGAAGCTCGAAATATCGCCCTGTGAAATAAAGCATCAGCGATCACAAAGTCCTCAATTGAAGATTGTTCTTCTTCCATCCGAGTTTGAGCTATTTCTATTTCTGCCAACTGTTTGTCTCTTGCATGTTCGCAAGCCCAACGAGCAGCTTTAGGCTCAATTATTAATCGCACCTCCATTAATTGTCTTAGAAACTCACGATCAGGAGGAGATGATAAATGCCATGCCAATACATCATTGTCCAACAAACCCCATTTTGTCCTTTCTTGAACACGTGTTCCAATACCTCTTCTTACTTCTAATAAACCCTTACCAACAAGAATCTTTACTGCATCCCTAATAACAGATCGACTTACACTAAAGCGATCGCTTAACGACAACTCATCTTCTATTAAGTCGCCTGGC
>JAPKEL010000067.1 GCA_028822065.1 Woeseiaceae bacterium
TCCACAACACAACCACTTTGGTATTAAGACCAAATCTCTACGATAGCTCATTCGACGTTTCATCCGCCCTCATTGCGATATGAGGGACTTTGGCATAAAACCCGAGGAATGATTCCTACGTTTGTTCCTCATGATATGTTACCTTCTGTTTCAATCCACTAATACATAGAAGATAACTACTTACTTTGACCGGCCACCTGTGGTAACCATGGGGTACAGTTCAAGCAACACGTGTGGAATGGCAAGATCTCGATCAGTACAACCAGATATTTGGTTTTTGGACGACCCTTTTCCAGCCCTTGATCCTTTAATTAAAAATTGTGAGATGAGTTCTTAAGATCGCAAGAAATGCTTAATAAAATGATAATGCTTGTTACTCATAATCTTGATGAGGCTCTTTGTGTAGCTGATCACATAGCAATAATGAAAGATGGATTCCCCCAATCCAACTAGCTCCCCATCAATTAAAACAGCTGGAGATGAAATGTTTAATTCTCTTGATCCTACGATGGGTTTAAAGGAATTATTTGGTTCGTCTAGAAATAAATAAAAAATGCTCAATAATTTTAAAAACTCCAGACCAATGCAATTCGGTCTCTTGATTTTAATTTTCTTATTTTCTTATTTTATAGTGCCGCAAACGGAAAATAGTTATTTTTGGAGATTACCTCCCTTATTAAAAGACTTCCCTCTGTGGATCAATACTTTGCTTGATAATCTGATGTTCAAATGGTTCACCGTAGATATATGGGATCCACTTTGGAATGACTATGAACAAAAAACTATTTTTAGAATCATTACTAGGTCAATAGGCAGCTCAGTTTTATTCCTAATTATTTTTATTAGGGAAATCTTTCTTGGTGGGGCGCAAACTTTGGGGGCATTTGTTAGTGACACATGGATCAATGCTAATAAATGGGTGTCTTGGCCTGCTTTACCTTGGACTGCTGTAGTAGCTGGCGCTTCAATTTTAGGATATCAACTTCAAGGTGTTCGTTTAGCCTTGCTCGCAGGTATAGGATTTGCATATCTTTCTATTTTTGGGCAGTGGGAGCCCTCTATGGAAACCTTATCTTTTGTTCTTATATCTGCACCTGTTTGTTTCATTTTAGGATTGGGATTTGGAATATGGGGGTATCTAAACAAGACTGTCGAGGGAGCGCTTCAGCCAATATTGAATTGTATGCAAACCTTGCCTCATTTTTCATATCTAGTTCCGGTCATGGTTCTTTTTGGTGTCGGGGATCATGCGGGAGCTATCGCAACGATTATCTTTGCAACCCCTCCCATGATCAGGTTAACCATTCTTGGATTAAGAAAGGTATCTCCAGAGATTGTTGACTCAGGCTTAATGAGCGGATGTAATAAAACTCAATTATTATTTAAAGTTCTAATCCCAACAGCAAGAAGAGATATTTTAATAGGTGTTAATCAAGTCATCATGCAGTGTCTTGCAATGACTACCATTGCAGCCTTCATTGGCGCTAAAGGCTTAGGGTTTAATTTAAAAGTTGCATTAAATTCACTGGAAATTGGAAAAGCTTCAGAAATTGGACTGTGTGTAGTATTAATAGCAGTAATTCTCGATAAATATTCTTTAGCGTGGGCCAACAAACAAAAGGATTATTTTGCTGATTTAAATTTTTATCAAAAGTATAAATCTTACATAGCATTTATTCTTTTAACGCTTTTGGGAATTATTTTATCTTACCTAGGAGGTCTATACTTCAAAGACAGTATTAACTACTTATACTATGTGCCTTTTAATAAAGGTTTTACTATTTCTCCTTTTATAGACGCTGGTATTGATTGGATTTGGGAAGCTTTCTTTTATCATTTAAATGCATTTAATGTTTGGTTAATAACTTCAGTTCTTGTGCCCATGAAAAATGCCTATTTAGGCATGCCTGTCATTTCAACGTTTATTATTGTAATGGGTGCTGGTTATATAGTTGGAGGCATAAGATCAGCTGTAATAGTTGGAAGCCTAGTCTTATTTATAGCACTTTCCGAATATTGGGACAGAGCATTAATTACTGCTTACATGGCAACGTTTGCTGTTTTAATATCTGCTTTTTTAGGAATAGTCGTTGGATCTATTTGCGCCCAAAATAGTTTTGCTAGCAAAACTATACTTTCAATTTGTGATTTCTTTCAAACATTTCCATCTTTTATTTATCTGATTCCCGTAATCCTACTTTTTGGAATCACAGACACATCCGTTATGATAGCCGCCATTGTTTATGCGGTGATTCCAGCCACTAGATATACTGTAGAAGGTCTTAATAGTGTTCCATTATCATTGCATGAAGCAGGAACGATGTCAGGAGTATCACGATTGCAGAGATGGACTAATATCGAGTTACCTCTCGCGTTCCCTCACATAATGTTAGGAATAAATCAAACTGTTATATTCGCATTATTCATGGTTATACTTGGTGCATTAATTGGAACAATAGATCTAGGTCAAATAATTATGGGAGCATTATCAAAAAAAGGTGGTGCGGGTATCGGTTTGACATTAGGTATATTTGTATCCTTTATGTGTTTAGCAGTAGATAATTTAATTCAAACTTGGGCGAACGAAAGGAAAAAACTTTTGGGAATAGATTAATCCACTCCCAAAAGACTATCATCAACAATGGATGTGTCATAAGCAGAGTAACAATGCCACCCATTCACAATTTGATCGCAATCCATTAAGCTATCTATCATCAATCCTGATTCTTCAGAACATAAAACAATCAAAGCTCTTGCAACATCGATAAGTTTAGTTAATCTTTTAAAAGGAATTGTTTCCTCAACTTTTGTTAACCAATCTTCACCACCTTGATGCCGAAGGTTTCGCCTTTATTGAGTTTCCGCCTTACATCGATGGTTGCAGATAAGTGGACGGCGGGGATGGTAGTTGGAGAGATTGTTTTGGTTTAATGTATCCTAGAAAGGTAATATGATTGCCTTTAACATGGGTTAAAAGACTAATCGAGAATTAAATTATGCCCTCCAGCATAGCGCCAACTAACAAGAAACAACCTGTCATCCTCTGCGATTCGGTTTTTAAAATATTTGGCGACAACGCAAAAAAGATGCTTGCGGGCGTACAGGGCAATGTAGACGCCAAAGCTTTTCAAGATGCCGGCTGCATAGTTGGTGTGAATAACGCGTCTTTTGAGGTTTTCAAAGGGGAAATGCTGGTTGTTATGGGCCTATCAGGCTCAGGGAAATCGACACTCCTTCGCTGTATATCAAAGTTAACCAACGCTACTGCCGGAAAAATTTATATAGACGGGCAGGATTTGTTGGCGATGAACAACAAGCAACTCATCGAACTCCGTCGAAACAAGATGGGCATGGTCTTTCAGAGTTTTGCCTTATTACCCCACAAAACCGTTCTCGAGAATATTGCCTTCCCCTTACAGGTAAAGGGAGGCAGCACTCACGACAGTATTAAAAAAGCAATGGATATGGTCGAACTTGTAGGTCTTGGCGGACGAGAGAATTATTTTCCCAGAGAATTATCAGGCGGACAACAGCAACGTGTCGGGATCGCACGCTCGCTTGCAATTGAACCTGATATTTGGTTCCTAGATGAACCCTTCTCGGCTTTAGATCCACTGATCCGAAAAGAGATGCAAGATGAATTTTTGAGACTGCAGGGCGTTCTGAATAAAACGATTCTGTTTGTTACGCATGATTTTGATGAGGCGCTTCGCCTTGCCGATCGCATCGCGATTATGAAAGACGGCGTCATTGAGCAGTTAGACACCCCGGCCAATATCGTACTCAATCCGGCGACTGACTATGTCCATAAATTTACCGAAGAAGTCCCAAGGGAAAAAGTTCTCAAAATAGAGTCCGTGATGGAACCGATCGAATCCTCGGATAATATCGGAGACCTACGGGTTTCGAAAGACGTCATTATTGAAACCGTAGCTGAAGCAGTGCTCAACGAGTCGAAAGCGGTGTCAGTTGTAGACGCCAATAATAGAGTTGTTGGGGTTTTGCACCCTTCTAAAGTAATTAGCGTACTCTTTGGGGGCAGAGCCAACCATCCGAGCCAGTAACGAATCCTCGATGACGCTTTACCTGACTATTAACTAAAACAAGCCTTCTATTTCACCCTGCTCATTGACCGAGATGTTGTTTGCAGCGGGTACCCGTGGCAGGCCCGGCATTGTCATGATCTCGCCGCAAATTACCACCAAGAATTCCGCACCAGCCGATAGTCGAATCTCTCGAATCGGCACCATATGGCCCGACGGAGCACCGAGTAGATTTGGATCGGTCGAAAAACTGTATTGTGTCTTCGCCATGCACACGGGGAAATGTCCATAATCTTTATTGTATTCATCAAATTGCGAACGAACCTTTTTGTCTGCGATGATGTCATCCGCACCATATACATTACGGGCCACACATCGCGCTTTTTCCCAAAGCGAGAGCTTGTCGTCATACAACGTATGAAACTGAGACCGACCGCTGTCAGCAAGCTCTGCCACATGTGTAGCCAGCGCTTCAGTTCCAGCACCTCCGTCTGACCAGTGGGTGCAATTAAATACTTCTACACCGGACTCAGAGCAAAACCGACTTATTGCGCTCAGTTCTCCATCGGTATCAGCTGTAAATCGATTGATTGCAACAGTAACCGGAACATCATATTGGGTGATGTTACGTAGATGACGACCTAAGTTCTCGAGTCCTGCTTCGACTGCAGCCACGTTTTCTAAACTAAGATCACTCTTGGCTACACCCCCGTGCATCTTCAGGGCTCTGGCTGTCGCCACCAGTACAACTACATCCGGTGTCAAACCTGCCTTGCGACACTTAATATCAAAAAACTTTTCCGCACCAAGATCAGCACCAAAACCTGCTTCGGTTACCACATAATCAGCCAGCTTAAGTGCGGTTTTCGTTGCGACAACCGAATTACAACCATGTGCAATATTTGCGAAGGGTCCGCCATGGACCAGAGCCGGATTATTCTCCAGTGTCTGGACCAAATTCGGCATAAACGCATCTTTGAGCAATGCCGTCATCGGTCCCGGCGCATGCACGTCGCGCGCATGGACGGGCGTGCGGTCTCGCGTATAGCCGATAATAATATTGCCCAGGCGCCGCTTTAGATCGTCCAGGTCTTCAGCCAGACAAAAGATCGCCATGATCTCTGACGCGACTGTAATATCAAAACCGCTCTCTCGTGGAAACCCATTGGCCACACCCCCCAGAGACGTCGTGATCTGACGCAACGCACGGTCATTCATATCGACCACACGCCGCCAGGTGACACGTCTCGAATCCAACTCCAGATCGTTACTCCAGTAGATATGGTTATCAACCAATGCGGACAACAGATTATGCGCAGCACCAATCGCATGAAAATCGCCGGTGAAGTGGAGATTAATATCCTCCATCGGCACCACCTGCGCATAACCACCGCCTGCAGCACC
>JAPKEL010000022.1 GCA_028822065.1 Woeseiaceae bacterium
TGACGTGACTCTCTTTGAAGGTTTTCTGCATTATCAAGAGAATCATCGCCATGCTCCATATGATCTATAATTTCAGAATTGGCATAACCTCCAAAGGGTTTATTCAGCTCATTTGCAAATATCTTCATAGCTTTAGATGTAATATCTGCACTGCAACAGTTTATTAAATAGGCATCAACATCAAAATGTTTGACTGCATTCAGGGCATCTAACAACGATTCGCCACTAGGTAGGGTATTTTCTCTTACTCCATGTAAGGTATAACCGAGCCAAACTTCAATACCGGCATTTTTACATGCTGTTAGAGCGCCAATAGCTTCAATCGAAGATGACATGGTTTCTATAATGATAAGATCCACTTTATCTTTTACGATGTTGACAATTTCTGAGTATTTTCTGACTATGGAATCCATATCTCCTACTAAATCAGGCCTGTAGCTGGTATCTAATGGAGGAAGAGAAGCGGCAATTTTAACACTGTGATTGGTGTTTTCTCGTGCTTGTTTGGCTATATCAATGGACAGTAAGGTCAGTTCTTTTAGCTTATCTCTGATGTTTTCCCGTCTAAGTAGATTTTGTGTAACAGCATAGTTGTTAGTGGTAATTACTTCTGCTCCAGCGAGAATATAATCTTTGTGGATGTCTTTAACGACATCAGGATTGTCTATTAAGGCTTGTGCAGACCAGATAGAGTTTGTATGAGAGGGCACTTCAAAACCTCTGGCTCTGATTTCAGTGCCCATTGCCCCATCGATTAAGGTGACTTTATTGTTCATAACAATTGTGTCCTTTCAAAAAAAAACCCATCAGCGTCAGCATGATAGGTTTTATAACTTCTATTTAGCTGAATTTATTGAACGCCCGCAATCGGGTACAAATCGGCGTTTGACTATATTCTATGTAAATTTATTAAAAGGGTAAAGAGATTAATTGCAAATTGGGCAATCTTGGCGTTTTTTTATGTTAATTTGACGCCATTCATTAGATAGGCCCTCATAGATATTAAGTTGTGTTTTTTCTGTGTAAATATTACAAATAATCTTAATAGTCTCAATTGCCATCATTGCACCAATCATCCCAGGAATGGGTCCTAAAACACCATTGCCTGCACAATCTTCATAGGATTCATCATTTTGACTGTACAGACACTCATAGCATGGTAATTTTTTATAATTATCACCAAATACTGCGTATTGACCCTCAAAACGAATAGCAGATCCAGAGACCAAATAATGATTATTCTTAACGCAATATTTGTTTATTTCAAAGCGGGTATTAAAGTTATCACTGCAATCTAAAATAATTGTATTTTTTACTAAATCTAATCTCATTAATTCTTGTTGATTGATTTTTTTATTTATCGTTTGAATATCGATTTTAGGATTTATTTTTTCGAGTTGTTGTTTAGCTATTAAAACTTTTTGTTTTCCAATATCACTGGGTCCAAAAAGAACTTGCCTACCTAAATTTGTGGCATCAATGTTATCAAAATCACAAATAAACATTTTTTTAATGCCACTGCTATTAAGATAGTTTGCTGAAGCACAACCAAGTCCACCCATTCCCACTATTAATATAGTGGCATCGGAAATGAGTTTTTGACCTTGTTCACCAATCTGTGAGAGCGAGATATGACGTGACTCTCTTCCCATTTTTAGGCTTTGATCCGTCATTCAATTACTCGAGTATCTGAATATCTTCAATAGTAATTGATTCAGCAGGAACATCCTGATGGCCATTCTTCATTTGAGTGGGTAATGCAGCAATAGCATCAACGACCTCCATTCCACCTGTTACTTCTGCAAAGACAGCGTAACCAAAATCACGATCACCATGATCAAGAAATTGATTATCAACGAGATTGATAAAAAATTGCGATGAGGCGCTATTAATTTCAGATGTTCGGGCCATTGCTAATGTACCACGAAGATTTTTTTTGCCATTTTCTGCTTCATTTTTTATCGTATCTCGAGTTTGTTTACTCTGCATATCTTGCGTCATACCACCACCTTGAACCATGAAGTTGGGGATGACTCGATGAAATATAGTGTCCATATAAAAGCCGTCATTAATATATTGTTTAAAGTTCTCTGAGGATATAGGTGCTTCTGATTCAAAAAGGCTGATTTCAATATCGCCTTTATTGGTGGTTATTTTGATCATATTATTAATTCTTTTGGTTAAATTATGAATTATCTAGCAGTAGCTTTAGTATGGCTACTTTGCCACAGTTATTCTTGGAAATCCTCTTAGATCAGGTAAACATTTAATTTTATTCCATTGATTGGATTTTAGTATTTGATTGACCGCCATTTCTTGATCCATACCATGTTCGATCAATATTGTGCCGTTATTTTTTAGAAATTGTTTTGCGTTATTAGCGATATGACGGATTGCATCAAGGCCATCTTCACCTGATATTAGTGCCGATATAGGTTCAAATTGGAGCTCTAGAAGACAGCTATCTTGACTCTTAATATAAGGAGGGTTAGAAATAATAAGATCAAAGCTTTGATTTTTTAATTCCTTAAACCAATCGCTTTCTTGGAATTTAATATTATTAATATTGAATTTCTTGGCATTTTGTTTTGCTTTTTTTAGTGCTTTTAATGAAATATCGGTTGCAGTAATACTTACTTTAGGTCTTTCAATTCCAATGGATATTGCAATTGCTCCACTGCCAGTACCCAACTCAAGAATCGATGCAGTCCTTTTATCAGATGTCAGTTTTAATACTTCTTCCACTAGCATCTCGCTTTCAGGCCGAGGAATTAGTGTGTCTGATGAGACATTAAACTCCCTAGACCAAAATTCTTTTTTTCCGAGGATGTATGCAATGGGCTCTTTTTGCATGCGACGCTCACAAAAACCATACAAGATTTTTTCTTGTGATAAGTCTAGAACCTTATCTTTATGGGTATAAAGATAAGCACGCGTCTCATTAAGTGCAGCCATTAGTAAAATTTCGCTATCTATTTTTGATGATGAACTTATTTTACTTAATTTGTGATCTAAGTCACAAAGTGCATTTTCAATATCCATGATGATTTTCAGCTGTAACTGTTTTATGCTTGCGGTAAGAAGTATTAAATTTAATCTTATCTTATCGGAAACAATAAATATTATGAAAGTTTTCTCAAATATATTGGATATGGTCGGACAAACCCCGATGCTGGAAATAAAAAATATTGATACAGGTCTTTGCCGGCTGTTTTTGAAACTCGAATTAATGAATCCTGCAGGTTCAATTAAGGATCGTATCGGAGTTTCAATGATTGAAGAGGCAGAGAAACGAGGTGATCTCAAGCCAGGCGATACGATAGTAGAAGCAACCGCTGGGAATACTGGATTAGGACTGGCGTTAGCAGCTTCGCAAAAAGGTTACCCACTCATTTTAGTGTTACCGGATAAAATGAGCCAAGAAAAAATATTTAATCTTCGTGCAATGGGTGCTGAAGTTGTCCTGACTCGCTCGGATGTTGCAAAGGGTCATCCTGAATATTATCAAGATCTCGGAAAAACTATAGCGAAAGAAAAAAATGCATATTTCATTGATCAATTTGGTAATCCCGATAATCCTTTAGCGCACGAATCTGGAACGGCACCTGAGATATTAGAGCAAATGGACGGAGAGTTGGATGCTATTGTTCTTGGTGTAGGATCAAGTGGAACAGTGACTGGAATTAGCAAATATCTAGCCAATCATGCTCCGAATGTTGATATAGTTCTAGCGGATCCAGAAGGCTCGATTCTTGCTGATTATATCAATCATGGGGATTTACACGATAAGAATGCCAGCTGGTTAGTAGAAGGAATTGGTGAAGATTTTCTTCCTTCAATTTCAGATTTCAGTCGAGTTAAAGAGGCTTTTTCTATTTCGGATAAAGAATCTTTTGCAGCAGCAAGATTGCTACTTAAAAATGAGGGTTTATTAGCTGGATCATCAAGTGGAACTTTGTTAGCTGCATCCATAAAATATTGCCAGGCGCAAACAGAAAGTAAAAAAGTTGTCAGTTTTGCCTGCGATACGGGTAATAAATACCTATCAAAATGTTTCAATGATTTTTGGCTTGAAGATCAAGGTTTTATTGAAAGAGATTTGCATGGTGATTTAAGGGATTTAATTGGTCGGCTTCATGATGAGAGGGCTACGGTGGTGGTGGGTCCTGACGATACCTTAACAACTGCACATAATCGTTTACGAAATGCAGGATTTTCACAATTACCCGTTATGAGTGGTGATAAATTAGTAGGTATCATTACCGAAGATACAATCATTCGTTTTGTTTTTGGCAAGCCAGAGATGATGAATCGTTCCGTGAGTGATGCGATGGAAACATCATTTATAAAATTAAATAAAGATACAAGTATTAATAATCTAGTTTCATTGCTACATGTTCAGCCTTACGCTGCGATCATGGATGAGGATTTATTTTTAGGTTTAATAACTCGCTCAGATGTCTTAAATCATTTGAGAAAAAAAATATAAAGACACTTAACCACTTATGTTAGCTAATTGATCCGCTTGATATTCGTCAATTAGAGGTTGAATTACTTGATCAATATCCCCTTCAATAATTTCAGATAACTTATATAAAGTTAAATTAATTCTATGATCAGTAACCCTGCCTTGTGGGTAATTGTATGTTCTGATTCTTTCAGATCGATCACCACTACCAACTTGTAACTTTCTCTCTTGCGCTTGTTCATTTGCTTGTGTAGATAATTCTTCATCTAGAAGTTTTGCTTGTAATAATGACATTGCCCTAGCTCGATTCTTATGTTGTGAACGCTCATCCTGGCATTCCACTACAATGCCACTTGGAAGATGTGTTAATCGAACAGCAGAATCAGTTTTATTGACATGCTGACCACCAGCACCTGATGCTCGATATGTATCTACACGCAAGTCACTTGGATTTATATTAATCTCCTCTATTTCTTGAGCTTCTGGTAATACAGCAACAGTGCAGGCTGAGGTATGTACACGACCTTGAGATTCAGTGAGTGGAATGCGTTGCACGCGATGCACGCCTGACTCAAATTTTAAACGTGAGAAAATATTATTTCCTGATACTCGAGAAATGATCTCTTTGTAGCCACCATGCTCCCCTTCACGCATAGTGATTATTTCTGTATTCCATTTTTTGGATTCAGCGTATTTGGAGTACATACGAAATAGATTACCCACAAAAATAGCAGCTTCATCTCCTCCAGTTCCAGCTCTAATCTCAAGAAAAATATTACTCGCATCATGGGGATTAACAGGTATAAGTGATTTTTTTATATTTATTAGTAAGGAAGATATTTTCTCTTTAAGTAGAATAGATTCATCATTGCCCATAATTTGTATGGCGGTATCCTTATCCTGTTTCATTTCTTCTGCGGCAAGTAAATCTTCATTTAAAGATTTGTATTCATTAAAAAGATTAATAATAGGTTCGATTTGTGAATACTCTTGAGAGAGGCTGCGAAATTTATTTTGATCAGAGATGACTTCAGGGTCTGCAAGAAGATGTGAAATTTCTTCCATTCTTTCGCTGGTGATCTCTAGTTTTCGTCGAATCGAATCTTTCATGTTAGTTTTTAATCTTCATCCAAATTGAATAACTCTGAAATTATTTTGATTGATTCAGTATCTGAGTTTTTAGCTGCTTCTTTTAGTTTTATGTTTGGCATGTGAAGTAATTTATTTACAATGTTTGAAGTACTTTTTTCTAATATTTGATCAATATTATCACCTTTTTTGAGTTGTCTTTGACTTTGCTTTAAAACTTCCTCTTTGATTTTTTCACCGTGTTCTCTGAGTGCGATAATTTTTGAATTGATGGTTAAGCTTTTTTGTTTTTCTATAAAGCGAGATGTTTCTTCTAAGAGAATATGATTAGCATTAATAGCCGCTGATTCACGGCTAGCCTGTCCTTCTAGGATGACTTTTTCTAGATCATCGATGGTGTATATATAGATATCTTCTAGATCTGCGATAGTCGGATCCATATCACGAGGTACGGCCATATCTACAGCAAAAATAGGTTTTCTTTTTCGGTTTTTTATGGCTTTTATTACCTGTGATTTTTCAATAATAATATTCTTACTTGAAGTTGAGCTTATTAAGATATCAGCAACCTCTAGTATGTCATCTAAATCTGATAAATTGATGGCATAACCATTGAATTTTTTTGCTAACTTTTGTGCTTTTTTGAAGTCTCTATTAGCAATAAAGAGGCGACCTATACCCTTATTCCTAAGGTGCCTCGCTGTTAGCTCAATTGATATTCCAGCCCCAATCAGAAGGGCGGTATGTTGTTTAAATCCTGAAAAAAATTGATTTGCCAGGGTTACAGCAGCATAAGCTACTGATACTGGACTATTTCCAATCTTAGTGTTGGTGCGAATTTTTTTTGCTACAGAGAATACATGGGCAAAAAGAGGATTAAATGAATCATTCACAAAGCCTTGTTTTCGAGCAAATCGAAAGGCGTCTTTTAATTGCCCAAGGATCTGAGGTTCACCAAGGATCATTGAATCTAGACCACAAGCGACTCGACTTAAATGGATAATGGCTTCTTTTTTATGCAGGGTAAAAAGATGTTTTTCAGTATTAGAATCAATTTTTTTGAATTTAGTGAGCCATGATTTGGCTTCTTCTAGGCCACGATTATCAGTATTCAAATATAGCTCGCTGCGATTACATGTCGATAAAATAACAGCTTCTTTAATTGATTTTATTGTTTTCAGTTCAATTAACGCAGGCTCGATCTCCTCATTCGAGATTACTAATCGCTCCCTTATAATGAGCGATGCTGTATTATGATTTAGACCAAGAATTTTAAATGACATTGTTTTTATAAAGATTGTAAATTTCACGTATCATAAAACAACTAGCGATATAGTGCTTTGCTTGTCTAACTATTTTGGTTGTGAAAAAAAAGCGAATAAGAGCCTAGATATGAAAATAAAACCAATAAAATCAATAATTTCGATAGGATTCAATGTTTTTTTGTTTATTTCGTTAATCTCTCTCGATCTATCGGCGCAAGAGGTAAATCAATCAACTCGAGCGCATCTAAGAGCAGCAGAAACTGCGCTCGAAGATTTTAACTATATGAATGTTATGGCGGCTTATGAGAATGCGGCAAAATCAAGTAATGATGTAAATATTACCAAACAAGCAGCCTGGCTTGCAGACAGCTATCGTTACGATGCAAAAGCTTTACCATTGGCTGAGCGTTGGGTTGAATTAGATGGCGATAGTGATTCTGCCTTGTTATTTCTCATAAATAGACAAATTGATGCCAACTTAATTTTGGCGGCAAAGAAAAACTTAAAGGATTTATTAGCTAAAAATGAGGGTGAGGCAGATGAGATATTTCTTGCTGTAATGCCATTTCTAACCACCAAGGACTCTAGTAAGTTAAATAAATTAATACATTATTTTTCAAAAATTTATGATAAATCGAGTTATGTGAAATATGCTTATGCCACGTCACTGATGCAAAATGGTGACTATGTTGAAGCTCTTGCTAATGCGAAGAAATCTGTGATCCTCGATCCAGCTTGGGAAAAACCAAAATTACTTATTGCTCGTATTCTTTTATTATCAGGTAAAAATAACGAGGCAATTGATTATGTCGCTAGATATATTGGTGACCAGATTAACCCTAGTTCAGCGTCACGTATTGAGCTTGCCTTAATTTATATGTCATCAGACCGGCTTGAGGATGCTTTGGGTCAAGTGAGTCAAATTTTATTGGAAAGGAGCGATCAAGCTGCAGCAATAAGAATGATGGCAATTATTAATTTTAGATTGGAGGATTATGATGCAGCTTGGATAGATTTTAATGAGTTATTTGAAAGTAATTTATACTCGATGGATGCATTATTTTATATGGCTAGAATAAGCGAAATCAGGGGCGATGCTCTTGAGGCGATTAAGCTTTATACAAGAGTTAATTCAGGTTCAAATGCAACTTACTCTCAAAGACGAGCTAGTAATCTGATGATTTCATTGGATAAACAGGAAACTGCTAGAATTCATTTAAAACGATTTGGACAGAAACACCCAAAATTTACTCAAGAAATGCTTATCGCAGAAGCCGATTTACTTCAAGTTTTAGGGAAAAATCTAGAGGCGCTAACTCTTTACGAGAATTTAATTCTTAATTATCCGAATGAGTATAAATTTTCTTTTAACCGCGCAGAAATGCTTTTGAAGATGGGGCGTCCTTCTGAAGCGCTGAGTGAGTATGCGTCTCTAGCAAAGGCATTTCCTAAAAATGCGACTATCTTAAATGCATATGGCTACGTATTAACTGATTATTCACAGGATTATGAAAAGGCCATTAAACTCATAAAAAAAGCATTAAAAATCGATCCTAAGAATCCAGCAATTATTGATAGTTATGGATGGGCTCTTTATCACATAGGAAAATATCAACAAGCACTAAGAGAATTAAAAAAAGCTTACGAGCTCTATAAGGATCCAGAAATTGCTGCCCATATTGTAGAAGTTCTTTGGGAAATTGAGGAAATAGAAGAGGCGAAAAACTTTTTGCTAGAAACAACAGAGAGTTTTCCAAATAGCAACTATTTAAATAAGTTAAGTAATAAATTATTTAATATAGAGGAAAGTTGATATCAAGAAGGCCATTAAATTTTGGTTCCTTATTATCTGCCTGATGAATCTTTTTGCATGCGCGATCAATAACTCAATTAGCCATAATTCCAAACCAGATAAATTACCGAATCATTTAATACGTAGTTCTTGGGAAATTAATGGCAGAATCATTCTTCAGTTCGAAGAAGAGGCAGTGAGTGCGAAACTAAATTGGTTGCAAGATGATGATTTATTTAAATGCACTCTAAGTGGTCCATTAGGCATGGATGTAGTTGTTTTTGAAGGCGATAATTCTGGGATTCATGAAATAACGAGTGATGGCAATTTATCTAATTTACAGAGAATTTTAGAGAAGAATCTTCCGATTCTTGACATTAAATACTGGCTACTAGGAATACCAAACCCTCGTTCAATATATAGACAAATAACTCATAATGAAGATTATGTTGCATTTGATCAAAACAATTGGAAGATAAAAATAAATAAATATCAACGTATAGACTCATATGATTTACCCAAAAATATTCAGATCAAAAATTCTGCCATAAGGTTGAAAATTTCTATCGATAAATGGAGATTATAGAAGTGAATATATCAATGTTGTTTGACACGCGTAAGAACGAACTTCACAATTAACTTTTCCTAGATAACGAATAGTTTTAGATGGGGTGTAGCCAAGTGGTAAGGCAACGGGTTTTGATCCCGTCATTCGCAGGTTCGATCCCTGCCACCCCAGCCATTTGTGGGGAAGTTCAAGAATTTGTTGAATTTCATCATGAATGAAATAATAAATATATTTAAGGAGTAGGAACTTGGATTCAGCATTAATGGCAATAATTTCAGGAAGCGCGCATCCGAAATTGGCGCAAGATATTGCAAAAGTGCTTCATTTGCCTCTCACGAAAGCTCATGTCAGTCGTTTTAGTGATGGCGAATTTAATATTGAGATCTTAGAGAATATTCGAGGCAGAGACGTCTATATTATTCAATCAACATGCCCTCCGTCGGCTGAAAATTTAATGGAATTATTGGTAATGGCGGATGCTTGTAAGAGAGCTTCGGCGAGTCAAATAACTGCTGTGATACCGTATTTTGGTTTTGCAAGACAAGATCGTCGACCTCGATCCTCACGAGTACCGATAACGGCGAAATTAGTGGCTAAGTTAATCGCTGCTTCAGGAATTGATCGGGTGTTGACTGTTGATTTGCATGCTGAGCAGATTCAAGGATTTTTTGATGTAGCTGTGGATAATGTTTACGCATCACCAATTTTGCTGGGTGATGCTTGGAAAAATGATCTGTCTGATATTGTTGTAGTTTCTCCTGATGTCGGAGGTGTGGTAAGAGGCAGAGCATTGGCAAAAAGACTGGATAATGCAGATTTAGTTATTATTGATAAACGTCGCTCAAAAGCCAATAAATCAGAAGTAATGAATATTATTGGTGATGTGGAGAATAAAAATTGCATCATGATTGATGATATGGTCGATACTGCTGGCACGCTCTGTCATGCTGCTGATAAATTAAAAGAGTGTGGAGCTTCATCAGTTCGAGCTTACATAACACATCCGGTTCTATCAGGGCCTGCAGTTCAGAGAATTAATGATTCGGCAATTGATGAGGTAGTGGTAACTGACACTATTCCATTGAGTGAAGCCGCCACCGCTTGTTCAAAAATTAGGCAATTATCGACTGCTGAATTATTAGGTGAAACTATGCGACGCATCAGTGAAGAAGAGTCGGTTAGTTCATTGTATCTAGAGTAAATATTTAAAATTTTAAGCTATTATTCTTAGTTCATTGTTTCATCGGCGATAGCTTTAAGCTATGATGCGCCACTCAACTTAATTTGGTCGCGAATAAGGTTGAGAATATTTATTATATAAATCATATATTTATGGAGAAATAAAATGAGTGATGAGTTTAATCTTATTGCGGAAATGCGTGATGACCGGGGGAAAGGAGCGAGCCGCCGCCTGCGTCATCAAGGAAAAGTTCCAGCAATTATTTATGGTGCGGGCCGTGAGCCACGAGCGTTGATGTTTGATCATAATAAAGTACTTAGAGAATTAGAGAATGCATCTTTTTATTCAAGTATTTTGACTATCAAGGTCGGGGATAAGAGTCGAGCTGCCATTGTAAAAGATATTCAAAGACATCCTTCCAAGAAGCAAATATTACATATTGATTTTCAACGTATTGTTGAAGATGAAAAAATACGTATGCAAATACCAATTCACTACATAGGTGAAGAGGATGCTATAGGCGTTAAAATAGATGGAGGATCAGTTTCTCGTCTAATGACAGAACTAGAGGTTTCATGCCTACCAAAAGATTTACCTGAGTTTTTTGAAGTAGATATTTCAGAGCTTGAGCTTGACCAGATGTTACATGTATCCAATATTACACTTCCGACTGGAGTTGAGATATCGGAGATTATCCTTGAGCAAGACCAAGCGATTGTCTCAATCAGTGAGATTAAAGAGATCATTGAAGAGGAGATTCTTGAAGATGAAGGTGAAGGTGAAGGTGAAGGTGAAGATGGTGAAGAAGGAGATGGTGATTCTTCAGCTGATTCGTCGGCAGATTCCGATAGTAGCCCTCAAGAAAATGTAACCGATGAAGATAAGGGCGAGTAAGTTTATTAATTTGGTATTCTGTAAAATTTGAATAAATTGCTTTAATGGATTTTCAATTTTCCGATTAAACGATATATTTGGCGTGTTAAAAGTTATACATTGTGGTAAATAATTACTTTATTTTTATTTTTCGTCTCATCTTATGGAAACACATCTCTTAGTTATTGTCGGCCTAGGTAACCCAGGTAAACGTTATGAGCGAACACTTCATAATGCCGGTTTTTGGTGTATCGATGATATTGCTGCACGTCATAATGCGATTTTTTCATACAATAAAAAATTCGATGCTGAAATCTGTCAAATAACTATTGCAACGCATGATATTTGGCTAATTAAACCGCAAAGCTTCATGAATATGAGTGGTGGACCAATCAGAGCTGCATTAGATTATTACCGTATACCCCCAGATAAAATGCTTGTGATTCATGATGAAATCGACTTATCTCCGGGTGTGACAAAGTTAAAAATGGGGGGTGGGCACGGAGGTCATAACGGCTTAAGAGATATTTTTAACCACTGTGATAGAAATTTTATGCGAATTCGTATTGGTATCGGACATCCTGGTCACAAGGATGAAGTCATTAATTATGTTTTATGTAATGCAACTCAAAATCTTGAAATTGCTATAAATGAGAGCATTAAAGATGTACAAGAAATTATTACTATTATTCTTGAGCAAGGTATTGAGAGTGCTATGAAGAAATTACATACTCCATTAAGGCTTAATCAGAAGTAGTAAATAATTATGACAATCAAATGTGGCATTGTAGGCCTCCCAAACGTAGGTAAATCAACCCTTTTTAATGCATTAACAGCCGCTGAAATACCTGCTGAAAACTATCCATTTTGTACCATTGAACCTAACATAGGAATTGTCCAGGTGCCCGACCTGCGCTTGCAATCCATAGCAGAGATCGTTAAACCAGAAAAGGTATTACCCGCAACAATGGAATTTGTGGATATCGCTGGATTGGTTGCTGGCGCCTCAAAAGGCGAAGGACTTGGTAATCAGTTTTTGGCAAACATTAGAGAGACAAATGCAATTGCTCATGTTGTTAGGTGTTTTGATGATAGTGATGTAATTCATGTATCTGGTAAAATTAATCCAATTGATGACATCCTGACGATTAATACAGAGCTTGCATTGGCCGATATGGAGTCAGTAGGCAAACAATTGTATAAAGCTGAGCGTAATGCTAAAACCAATGAGAAATCGGCAATTTTAAAAAAAGATGTCCTTCAAAAAACTAAACTTCATCTTGATAAAGGTGAGCCAGTAAGAACCTTAGTTCTGGATGAGGGCGAAAAAGAAGTGGTTGATGAGCTTCAGTTACTAACAGCAAAACCAGTAATGTATATTGCAAATATGGATGAAGTGGGGATGCAGGGCAATGCGTACCTCGATTCTCTAAAACAATTAGCAAGTGAAGATGGAGCTGAGGTTGTTCAGATATGTGCTGCCATCGAAGCTGAAATTGCATTATTGGATGAGCAAGATAAAGGTGAATTTTTATCGGATATGGGTCTTAGTGAGCCGGGCTTGAATCGGGTAATTAGAAGTGGGTATGCATTATTAGGATTGCAAACTTTCTTTACAGCCGGTCCTAAGGAAGTGCGGGCATGGACTACGAAAATAAATGCTATAGCACCCAAAGCTGCAGCAGAAATTCACACCGACTTCGAAAGAGGGTTTATTCGAGCTGAAGTGATTGCATTTGATGACTATATTGATAAGAAAGGGGAGCAGGGCGCTAAAGAAGCTGGAGTTTTAAGGCTGGAAGGTAAGGAATATATAGTTCAGGAAGGTGATGTTATGCATTTTAGATTTAATGTATGATTTCGATAGTGAGAAGATCATAACTATTATGTCACTTGACAGATGATTATCATGTACGGACAATTCTCATCTGAAATTCAAACGTATTAGAAATGGTGATGTAGCTCAGGCGGTTAGAGCAGCGCACTCATAACGCGCAGGTCGGTGGTTCAAGTCCACCCATCACCACCAATTCTAATAATTTTTTATTTTACAAAAGATCTCTAATCTTATAGAGCATCACCCCTAAAGATAATAAAGGTCGTTGAATTAAGTGAGTGCCCGGTATTGCGATGGGACGAATGTTGTTAAATAAATCCAATCGTTGCATTGAGCCGGATATTGCCTCAGACATGACCTTTCCGGCTAAGTGAGTCATATTTACTCCGTGTCCTGAATATCCTTGACTGTAATATATATTAGAGGCTAATTTTCCAAGTTGAGGTACATGATTGATTGTGACACCGATTCTGCCAGTCCATGCATAATCAATGTTTACGTTATTCAAGTATGGATATATACGTAACATTCTTTTGCGAAGCTCTCTCTTTATATAAGTTTCATCATTTCCATAATAATTAAGTCTAGTACCAAATAATAAACGCTTATCACCAGTTAATCGGAAATACTCAAGTATGTAATTGGGGTCACAAACTGCGAGATCTTGAGGATTAATTTTTTGGATAATGTCATTTGTTAGGGGTTCTGTAGCAATTACAAAGCTATTTACAGGAATGATAAAGTTTCGCATTTTTTTATCGAATTGGTGGTATGCATTACCAGCTAGCAATAAAGTATTTGCACTAACACTTCCATGTGCAGTGTAAATTTTAGGTTTACTTGTTTTATCAATTTTAATTACTGGGGACTGCTCATGGATTAAAGCACCTAATGATTCTGCTGCTTTTGCTTCACCTATACATAAATTGAGGGGATGGACATGGCCATTACCCATATTCAAGAGGCTGCCAATATATTTATTTGTTCCAATTAGGTCGGCTGTTTCATCCTTAGTTAAGACAGCGGTTTCATGGGGATAGTTATGATTATGTAGATCTTCACACCATGAATTTATAGCGTCAACATGTCTTTTTTTGATTGCTACGTCGAGATAGCCCCATTTCAGATCACAGTCAATAGCATATTGTTTGACTCGATTGCGAATAATTTCATTGCCTTCCCAGCGCATATTCCAAATTAAGTCGGCATCTTGAGAGCCATACTTTTTCTGCAGCACATCATCACCAGAGAAGCCACCAATAATTTCACCGCCAGCCCTTCCAGATGCGCCCCAACCAATTTTATTAGCTTCTATTATGGTTACTTCGTAACCCAGTTCTGAAAGATGCAATCCAGCTGAGATACCACTGAAACCCGCTCCAACAATACAAATGTCTGTGGTTTGATGTCCTTTTAATTGTGGATAATCAGTAACTTTATTAATACTTGCAGCGTAATAAGAAGCTGTGTGTTGTTGTGGCTGCATAATAAATTTAGTTTGAAGTTTGTTGGTCTTTTTTATCAAATATACTATTTAGAACTTCTCTGAGAATTTTTCTAACTTCAAGAGCATGATGCGCTTCATTTCTTTTGTATCCAGTAAATACTGCCACAATATCACGGGTTGGATTAATCAAAAGACCTTGTCCTGCCCAGCCGCCTTTAAAGAAATCATCATTATCATAGACTTGGTCCCATTGATAAATATTATGCTTAATGTCACTTTCTTCAAAACCAGGAATATTTAAATTCTGGAGTAATTTTGGGTTACCACCATTTAAAATGAGATCAATATGGGCATCGGAAATTATTTTTTTATCAGAGACTAGTCCATAACTTGGGGTAAAAAGCATACCAAATCTTATTAAGTCCCGCATTTTTGCCATAAAACCTCCGTGCATTACAGCGATCCCATTTCTTGGGGCCAGAAATGAGGCATCTGCTTCAGCTCCAATGTGGTACCAAATTTCTTTGCTTACGGCATCTTGGAATGGCATATTTGTTATTTCTTCGACCAACCAAGCAAGAACAAAAGTATTTAATCCTGAGTAAGAATATTTAGTCCCAGCTTCAGTCTCTCGCTCAATGATGGTCTCTCTAACGAAATCGTATGGATTGTCTAGAGCTGATTCCGTACGATAACCATCTCCAATAGTCATTGAGTATAAGTAGTAACAACTTTCTTTGCTCTGATAATCATCTGAACAATTTAACCCTGTTGCCATGTCCAGGATATTTCTTATAGATATACCGGCAAAACTAGTTCCGTTTAAATCAGAGATATAGTCTTCAATTGGGTGAGTTACATCAATCAAACCTCTTTCTTCATAGATACGTATTAGGGTTGCTGGTAATATTTTTGCCACAGACCAATATATTGCCTTTTCGTATTCTTTCATTCTGGGATAGGTTTCAAAAATAATTTTGCCTTGATGACTGATAACGACGCCCATGGCAGTTGATTCATCACTGTGCAAATAATCATAAAAACTCATTTGACCTTTAGGTGTATTGATTTTATAAGATGCGATTTCGTGAGAAAGTTCTTTTTTTAATTCTCTAACAGGACCATTTCGATAAACATTTACTGTAGGGAAGAGTCGATGTAGATTCGTAAAATTCCAAGCCATATCTTGTCCATTTTTGGTCCACCAGATATCATTTTTAGGCAATTGATTAAATTGGTTTTTTACTTTTTCTACGGTTGATGCAGACTCAAAAACAGCAGTTTTAGAATTTGGCTCTTCAGTCGCTTTACAAAACCCAATGACACTAAAAAATATAATGATTAGCAATCTATATCGTTTAGTTTTCATTTTTTTCCTAAAGGTTTTAGAGTATAAGTTATGTGTATTTTCTTGAAAGCATTTGATTATTTAATAAACTATAGTAATAGATAATTTAATACAAAAAATGATGTCGTAATATGAAACACTATCTCAGAAAAATAAAGGCTACTCTTGAGACGTTATGAACAGTAAATATAAGAATAATTCATCTTTAATTATTGCTTGTGGCGCGATTGCAAAAGAGTTGCAAGCAATAAAACAATTGAATCAATGGGAGTCAATTAAAATTCAATGTCTCCCAGCGGATCTTCATAATCGCCCAGAGAAAATTCCAGAAGCAGTAGAATCAACTATTTTAAGGTACCGAGAGAGCCATAAAAATATTTTTGTTGCTTATGCTGACTGCGGTACAGGAGGATTATTAGATAAAGTTATTCAAAAATATGGTTTAACTAGATTGCCTGGTGCACATTGCTATGAATTTTTTTCTGGAAGTTATGATTTTTCCAAATTATCAGAAGCTTGCCTTGGAACATTTTACTTAACAGATTTTTTAACACGTCATTTCGATCGTTTGGTGAAAAAAGGTTTAGGACTTGATAGTCACCCAGAATTAATTGATGATTATTTTAAAAATTACGAGAAACTAGTGTATTTATCTCAAACACATTCCATTAAACTTCAACAAATGGCTCAAGCACATGCGCAATATCTGGGTTTGAACTATACATTTATCCATACAGGCCTTGATTCTTTCAATAAAGAATTAAAAGAAAAAGTGATTCATTGGAAAATTGATGACCGCATCCAAACAAAAAAAAGAATGTAAGGTTGTTTTCTCGCCTTCAGGCAAGAGAGGTTACTTCAACAAAGGAACCTCTTTATTAGATGCTTCACGACAACTCAGCGTTGATATTGATTCGGTATGTGGCGGCAGAGCACTTTGTGGTCGTTGTCAAATAGAGGTCACTGAGGGTGATTTTGCTAAACATAACATTCATTCATCCTTGAACTCGGTAGAAGGAATTACCGAAGCAGAAAATAAATTTCGAGAAAAAAGAGGGCTGGATAAGAATAGGCGACTGAGCTGTCAAGCTACACTCTTATCTGATGTTGTGATTGATGTTCCAGCTGAATCACAAGTTCATCAACAAGTGATCAGAAAAAAGAATGAAGCTCATGATATTGATATTGATCCAGTGGTTAAGGCTTATTATGTGAAGGTTGAAGAGCCTGATATGCATAAGGGTTCTGCTGACCTATTGCGTTTAATGGATGCCTTGAAAAAAGAATGGGGGTTAGTGGGGTTAACTTGTTCATTAGATTTAATTCAGTCCTTACAGAAAATCTTAAGAGTGAATCAATGGAATGTTACAGTTGCAATCAGAAATAATACTGAAATTATTTCAATCTGGCCGGGATTCAAGGACACACTATATGGTATAGCTATCGATGTTGGCTCGACCACTATTGCTGCTCATTTATGCGAATTAAGCACGGGTAGGGTTGTTGGTAGCTCAGGATCAATGAATCCTCAAATTCGTTTTGGCGAAGATTTGATGAGTCGAGTCTCTTATATCATGATGAATGATGGTGGAGAGCAGGACTTAATTAAGGCGGTAAGGGAATCTATTAATGAAATTATCACTAATATTATTGAAGACAATAATCTTGAGAGATCGGATATTTGTGAAATTACATTAGTAGGAAATCCTATTATGCATCATTTGGTACTCGGAATTAATCCTATAGAATTAGGTGTAGCCCCATTTGCTTTAGCCACAGATACCAGTACGACTATTAAAGCATCAGCATTAAATATTAATGTTAATTCAGGGTGCTATGTTTATGTATTACCTTGCGTTGCCGGTCATGTTGGCGCTGATGCTGCTGGTGTGATCTTAGCTGAAGAGCCCTATAATAAAGATGAGATTTCATTGGTTGTAGATATCGGCACAAATGCTGAGATTATTTTAGGTAACAAAAAAAGATTATTGGCGGCATCTAGTCCAACTGGACCTGCTTTTGAAGGCGCACAGATTAGTTCTGGCCAAAGAGCAGCTCCAGGAGCAATTGAGCGTGCAAGAGTTGATCCTATTTCACTTGAACCTAGATTTAAGATCATTGGATGTGATCTTTGGTCCAATGAGAAAGATTTTGAGACCAATATCCCCGCAGGAGGTATCACAGGAATTTGCGGCTCTGGGATAATAGAAATTGTAGCTGAATTGTATTTAAGTGGAGTAGTAGGTCAGGATGGCAAGATTAATAAAGCCGCCGCTTCACGTTCAAATCGAATCGTTAAGGATGGCAGAACATATTCTTATTTATTATATCAGGGCGATCAAGATATTAAAATTACACAAAATGACATCAGGGCGATTCAGTTAGCTAAAGCCGCCTTATATGCAGGTGTTAAGCTTTTGATGGCACATTTAAAGATTGAGAAAGTTGATCGAATTCGTCTGGCAGGAGCGTTTGGCGCTCACATAGATGTTAAATATGCCATGGCGCTTGGCTTGATACCCGATTGTGATTTAAAGCAGGTTTCATCAGCTGGCAATGCAGCAGGAACGGGTGCAAGAATTACATTATTAGATAAAAAAAGTAGAGAAAAGTTAGAGCATCAAGTCAGATTGGTAGAGAAAATTGAAACAGCCATAGAAAAGTCATTTCAAGATGAATTTGTAGCTGCCATGGCAATACCACATCAAATGGATGATTTTACTCATTTAGCTACAGTTTTTAAGTTACCCGAGCGGAGCAAAGTCTCTTCAGAATCCAGTGCCAGAAAAAGAAAGAGAAGGCGAAAAGGATAAAATTAACGATACAATAGAAGTATATTATCAAATTAATGTCGCTTTTGTGATAGATGGTAATTTCAAAGGCTGTAAAATTAAATATATTATGATTTAAAGAAAGGAATAATTATGAAAATTAGTCTAGATGGACAGGTTGCTATCGTTACAGGCTCTGGAAGAGGACTTGGAAGAGCACATGCAATGGCTCTTGCGGAAAGAGGGGCCAAAGTTATTGTGAATGATTTAGCCGTTGATGGCGATGCTTCTGACAATGCAAAATCTGTTGTTGATGAGATTATCAAAAAAGGGGGTGAAGCTCTTGCAAGTGGCGCTAATGTTGCTGATTTTGATCAAGTACAAGCTATGATCGGGCAAGCCATGGATGCTTGGGGTCGTGTTGATATTTTAGTGAATAATGCCGGTATTTTGAGAGATAAAACTTTCCTCAAGATGACGCCGGAAGACATGCGTTTGGTTGTCGATGTGCATTTAATGGGTTCAATGTATTGCGCGAAAGCAGTGTGGGAGATTATGCGAGAACAAGCCTACGGCAGAATCGTATTCACCTCATCAAGCTCAGGACTATACGGGAACTTCGGCCAGACTAATTATGGTGCTGCGAAAATGGCCATGGTGGGTATGATGAATACCCTGCATTTAGAAGGAATGAAATACAATATTAAAGTTAATTGTTTGGCGCCAGCAGCAGGGACGGAAATGACTAAAGGTTTATTTCCTGAACCGGTTTTTGATTTGCTATCACCAGAGGCAGTCAGTCCAGGTGTTGTGTTTCTTTGTAGTGAACAAGCGCCAAGCAGAATAGTATTAGGTGCTGGTGGCGGAAGTTTTGATATTTTTAAGGGCTTTGAAACAGTAGGAATAAATTTACTTCCCGACAAATTGTCTGCTGAAGGTGTCGCTGAGCATTGGCAATCTATTTGTAGTGAAGACGGAATGCATGAAACTCAGAGTGGTGCTAAACAAACTGAAAAATTCGCGATTCAAGGTGCGACAAAATTAGGCTTAGATTTAAGTTAACATTAAGCAAAACAGTTTAAATAAAATTAAGGAAAGGTTATGCGTGAGGCAGTAATTGTATCGACCGCTCGAACACCGATTGGACGTGCGTATCGAGGTGTTTTTAATAATACCGATGCACCAACTATGGGCGGACATGCAATTCGACATGCAGTTGCTAAGGCAGGCATTGATTCAAAAGCAGTTGAAGATGTCATTATGGGCTGTGGAATGCCGCAGGGTACACAAAGTCATAATATCGCGAGATTGTGTGCATTATCTGGTGATTTGCCAGTGACGACTGCTGGAATGACAATAGATCGTCAATGCTCATCTGGGATGATGGCAATTGCTACTGCATCTAAATCTATAATGGCTGGAGAGCATGACATTATGATTGCCGGAGGATTGGAATCAATAAGTTTAGTGCAAAATGAGCACGTAAATATGCATAGAGTCATTGATAAAAATCTTATAGCAAAGCATGAGCATATTTATATGCAGATGCTGGATACAGCAGAGGTAGTAGCCAATCGTTATAATGTTACCCGAGAGCAACAAGATGCATATGCCTTGCAGAGCCAACAAAGAACCGCAGTCGCCCAACAAGCAGGTAAATATGATGATGAGATTGCCCCATTAACTTCTAGCATGGGTGTGATGGATCGCGAGACGGGAAAAATAAGCTTTAAAGATGTAACGCTTGAAAAAGACGAAGGCAATCGTCCTGAAACAAATCTTGAAGGTTTGGCAGGATTGAAGACAGTCAGAGAGAATGGATTTATAACTGCCGGTAATGCCAGTCAGTTATCCGATGGTGCATCAGCCTCAGTAATTATGGCTGCAGACGTAGCAAAGCAAAATAATATTGAACCATTGGGATTTTATCGTTCAACAGCAGTGGTTGGATGCAGTCCAGATGAGATGGGAATTGGACCAGTGTTTGCAATACCAAAATTGTTAGAACAAACCGGATTAAAAATCGAGGATATTGATCTTTGGGAGCTAAATGAAGCATTTGCAGTCCAGGTTATATATTGTCGAGATCGATTGGGTATTCCAAATGACAAGTTAAACGTTAATGGCGGGGCTATTTCGATTGGTCATCCATATGGAATGTCTGGAGCACGTATGGTTGGCCATGCTCTGATTGAAGGTAAGCGACGTGGTGCACGTTATGTCATATGTACAATGTGTATTGGAGGAGGCCAAGGCGCCGCTTCATTATTTGAAGTTGCGTAAAATTCTTAAAATGGTGGATAAATAATGCGAGCACTGATTTGTAAAAAATATGCACCACCGAGTGAGCTCAGTCTTGAGCAGATGAAGGATCCTATTCCAACGAAAAGTCAGTTACTGGTAGGTGTGAAGGCAGCCGGAATCAATTTTCCAGATGTATTGGCCATTGAAGGCAAGTATCAAGTAAAAACTGAACCCCCATTTGTGCCAGGAAATGAGGCCGCGGGAATCGTCGAAGCTATTGGTGAAGATGTTACTCGTTTTAAACCAGGTGATCATGTCATAGTCACCAGTAGCGGTGGAGCGTTTGCTGAAAAATGTATCGCTGAAGAAAGTACCTCTATTGCAATGATGCCTGAATTAGATTTTGCACAAGGCGCGGGTTTTATGGTCACTTATGGCACCAGTTATCATGCGCTTCACCAGTCCGCGAAGCTTCAAGAAGGTGAAACCATATTAGTATTAGGTGCGGCAGGTGGAGTGGGTATTACGGCCGTGGAAATTGCAAAAGCGAAAGGTGCAAGAGTTATTGCTGCTGCCAGTAGCGATGACAAATTGGCATTTGCTCGAGATGCGGGAGCAGATGAGTGTATTAACTATTCAAAAGTGCCCCTTAAAGAGACAGTTAAAAAATTAACTCAAGGCAAGGGAGCTGATGTTGTATATGATCCTGTAGGTGGCTCACTCGCTGATGAGGCATTAAGAGCAACAGCTTGGCATGGTAGATATTTAGTTATTGGTTTTGCATGCGGTGACATCCCTAAATTTCCAGCTAATATCATGTTGCTTAAAGAAGCCAGTGTAATTGGAGTGTGGTGGGGGACATGGGCAATGAAGAATCCTAAGTTACATTTTCAGAACTTAAACGAAATTGCCGCTCTAATTAAAAATGGACAATTACTTCCTAAAATTACCGAGCAATACCCAATTGATGATTATCAAGATGCATTTAAGGTAATTACTGAGAGGCGCGCAAAGGGAAAAGTTGTATTAACAATGACTAGCTAATCGAAGTCCCACCGTCCATCACTAAGTTTGTTCCTGTTGTATAAGAAGCGCCATCCGATACTAAATAAAGGACACCAGCAACCATCTCATCTGTCTTACCTGCCCTTCCTGCAGGAATTCGTTTTAATAATTTTTGTATTAATGGATTATCAATCAAAGTTTTCGCAAAAAGTGTGTCAACTATTCCAGGTAGAATTGCATTGACTCTTATGCCTTGGTGACCATATTCATTTGCGAATGATTGAGTAAGGCTTATTAGCCCAGCTTTTGTCATGGCATATACAGCTTGAGCCTTTGCCGGCTTTAGTGCCGCTATTGAGGCGACATTAACAATAGATCCACCGTTGGATTCAATCATTAAAGGCAGTGCGGCGCTTATCATAAAATAGGGGCCTTGAAGATTGACCTCGACAGTTTTACTAAAAGCTTCCTTAGAAATATCCCCAGCGGGGCCATAGTATGGATTGGTTGCAGCATTATTAATGAGGATATCTAGACGTCCATGATCCTGTCTAATTGAATTTATGATTGATTCGAATGTTTCAATATTACCGGTATGGCAAGCGATTGCAGTGGCTTTTTTCCCATTAATATTAATGCTATCAGCAATGATTTGAGCGTTTTCTTTTTTTCTGCTAGTCAAGATGACATGTGCGCCACATTCAGCTAAACCTCTCGCTATGGCCTCACCGATTCCTCTTGAAGCGCCGGTCACAAGGGCAACTTTATTAGTTAGATCTATTTGATGCATGGCGTTATCCAATTTGTGATTATTTTGTTATGTTAACATTAATGTTTTAGTAACATCCTCATCCTCATTGAATTAAAAAAAGGAAATTATTATGAAATTAGTTGTTCCTGTTGAAAAACTTAATGATTACAACGGTCAAGATATTGGCCATTCTGATTGGTTTTTGATTGATCAAGAGCGAATTAATCAATTTGCCACGCTTACTATAGATCATCAATTTATTCATGTTGATGAAGAGCAGGCAAAAAGTGGACCATTTGGATCAACTATTGCTCATGG
>JAPKEL010000068.1 GCA_028822065.1 Woeseiaceae bacterium
TTCATTTAGTTCTCCTTTAAATTATTTAGATCTAGATCTTTCATCAATATTCATACCACTATAAATCATCATAAGGAAACCAAATGCAGAAAATAGAAATCTTGCACTCGTCTCATCAAAAAAAGAATAGATAAAGGCTGATAAGCCCATAATAAAAATAAGGTAGTCCATATATTTCATTTAGTTCTCCTTTAAAACAATCCCATCTTGCTTCCAACAAATGCCACAACAAATGCAATAAGAGCAACTACCCACATTAATTTACTTTGGCTTTGTTTTTTCATTTGTTCTCCTTTTTAAATTTATTGGAAATACTTAGCTACTATTATAATCAATATCAATAATGCAAACACTATAGGGAAGGCATTGAAGGGCTTCTTTTTCACTTAGTTCTCCTGAACTGGTTCTGGGTTGTGTGTAAAACTTAGGATATCTTCATCTATTGGCGACCATGGGTGTGCTGATGAACTGTAAAAATTTGAATCTATCTTCAACCATGAAGAATCATCTAAGCTACCGGCTTTTACAAATTTCACTTCCGGCATTTCATTGATAAAACTCAACACAGGTGATCCGCATTCCCCACAGAATCCTCTGCTCATATTTCTCCCGCTTGCAGTTGGTGTTGTATGAAATTTCAACTCTCCTTTCATCACTATGGCCTGAGTGGGTAGCATTAAAATAGTGGCTTTTCCGCTGCCTGTGGATTTTTGGCAATCTAGACAATGACAATGATGTGAAGAGATTAGATTGGACTTATCAAATTCATACTTTATGGTTCCACACAAGCAGCCACCTGATTCACATTCATCACTCATTTCTAACTCCTTTTTTCATATAGTTCTCCTTTTTGAATCTATTGGAAGTACTTTGCTGCCCAACTATTAAAACTGAACAGTAGTGCTGATATTAATAGTATTTTCTTCATACCTAAAAACTACTCCATTGATTTTAGATGTCAAATAAGAGATTAGTGTGAACCTATTTTATTTTTTAGTCTTTTTTCTTAAATACTTGTGTTTTTATTAATTGGCCTTCTCTATCAAAGTATTCCCATAGATCTATGAGTTCGCCTTGCTTATGTTTACCTCGGCGTTGCAGTTGTCCATTTTCATGAAACCATTCAAAAAGCCCTTCCGATTCGCCATTTAACATATTACCTGAGTAAAGCAGTACACCATTTTCATGAAAACCCTGCCACAGACCATCTTCTTTGCCTTGATTAAAGTGACCTTTATAGCTTAAACGACCATGATCATCGAAGTATTCCCATAGACCATGCTGCTCATTATTCTTAAACTTTCCTTTTATTTCTATTTGTCCATTTTCATAAAACCATTCAGCACTTACTTGCTTACCTTTTACAAATTTTGCTCTGTTGGTAAGTTTTCCTGTTTCTTGGTCAAATTGTTCCCAAATTCCTTCTTCTTTTCCATCTCTCCAATATTCTTTTCTAAGGAGGCAACCATTTTTCCAATGAAACGCTTCAACTAAACCGTGTTTTATACCGTCCTTGTAATTACCTCTCCATTTAATTTGGTCAGAATATTGACCTTCATAATAATACTCATAAAGACCGTGCTTAATTAGTTCTTTCTTATTCATGGATTACTTATAACAGAAAATCCTAAGACTCATCAAATCTATCATTCAGTTTTAGTCGTTTAACTTGTAGTTAGAGAATTAGCTTTTTTACTAATCATTATCAAATTAGAAACTAACTGTTTTGGTATTTAAGTTGTTTTCTTTAATTTCGCTTGGCATGATAGGTAGTATAGAATTTCTATAGTTAATGATATTTACATAGGGGGATCCATGAGTAAATACAAACCTAATAAAGTGGTAGCAGCTGCGGTTGCAACTGCATTATCAATACCAGCGATTAATGTCCAAAACCTATTGGCACAAGACTCAAGTAATATTGCACTTGAAGAAATCATAGTGACTGCTACGAAACGTGAACTAAATCTACAAGATGTAGGTCAGGCGATCATGGTCCTATCGAATGCAGATATTGAGAAGATGGGCATCAAAAGTATGGCCGATTATGTTAAAGCTCTACCAAGTGTGGTTCTCACAGCTGAGAGACCTGGTCAGAATGATTTGGTAATGCGAGGTATCACCCAAGATGCATACACTTGGTATGTGGATAGTATCGTGGCTTTATACCTAGATGAACAGCCAATGACTACCAGTTCACAACAAGTGGGTGTCCGAGCTATAGATATACAAAGAATTGAAGCACTTGCTGGTCCCCAAGGAACTTTGTTTGGTTCTACATCTCAGTCAGGAACACTTCGTATGATTACCAACAAACCTGATCATAGTGGGAATTACGGTCAAGTTGAAACTTCCTATGGAACAATAAAAAATGGCGATAGCAGCTTTGATGTAAATGGCTATGTGAATATTCCATTGGTCGATGATGTTTTAAGCATGCGTGCGGTAGGTTACACCTCTAGCGATGGAGGTTATGTTGATAATGTGCTCGGTAGTAGCTTTAGTGGAAGCTATGATAATTCAGCGATTGTGGAAGATGATTTTAATACTTATGACGTAACCGGTGGCCGGGTCGCTTTATTATGGAATATATCTGAGGATTGGTCTGCCTTATTAAGTCATGTTACTGAACAAAGTGAACTTCTTGGTAGTTGGGACACTGATCCAAGCTTAGGGGATTATAAAATAACCCGATTCATCAAAGAAATGCGAGATGACGATTGGCAATCTTCTGCACTGACATTAAAGGGTGACCTTGGTTTTGCTGACCTATCTGCTACAGTGACGACTTATGATCGAGACATAGTATACGAATGGGATAATCATTCCTACACTCAATGGAAAGATGCCTATTATGGTTATGGCTTGTATGACACTGGTTATACAATTGCTTTAACTTTCAATGATCAATATCAAGAAAGACAGGCAGCTGAAGTCCGCTTAGTTTCTAAAGGTGAAAGCCAACTTCAATGGATGGTTGGTGGGTATTGGGAAGACGTCTATGATGAATGGTATTATGGCACAGAGCACCCTGACTATATGTCTACTAATGCTGCTTACTATGCCAATTATTGGGCTTGTTATTATGCAAGTTCTTATGATTTTGTCAGCTGTCCTATCAACACCACTTTTAGTTACACTGATACTTATTCGCGTTCTGTTGAACAGACTGCCTTGTTTGGAGAATTCAATTACGATGTGACTGATCAACTAACACTAGGTGCAGGAATACGTTGGTCTGAATTTGAACGTGAAACAAGCAACAGAGATGCTTTCCCTGAAGGCTTACCTCCTTTTGCAGGTGGTGGAATTGAAGCGAACGGAAGCATGTACAGCAAGGGTAAGTCTGATGATACTCTTTATAAGCTTAGTGCTACCTATAACATTGATGACGACAAGATGGTTTATGCATTGTTTAGCCAAGGATTCAGAATAGGTGGAGTTAACTCCCCTCGTGCAGCTAAAACTGGTGAGGTTGGAGAAACATTTGATGCCGACTATATGGACAATTATGAAATCGGACTCAAAAGTAATTGGCAGGACAATCGATTACGTGTTAATGCTCAGTACTTTATAATGAAGTGGAGTGACATGCAAATTGCTCATTGGGGCGGTGTTGGCCCTTGGTGGGTGGGTGGCACTGTTAATGCTGAAACAGCTGAATCTGCTGGACTCGAAATTGATATTGAGTATCAAATAGCGGAAAATATTCATCTCAAAGGTAGTGCAATATTCACTGATGCAAAATTTACCAAGGAATATGTCTCACCAGCTGGAAGTGTGTATCGGAATGATATGATTATGCCTAATTCTCCTGATAGAAAAGGTTATTTTGGTATTTCATACGATAAACCGGATGTCGCTGGAGGCGATCTATGGGTCTATTATGGCTTCAGTTTTCAATCTGAATCGTGGAATAGACTTGGCAACATCATTGATAATGATACCAATGGCATTTCACCATCGCATAACAATAGTAACTTCTCTATCGGACTAGATAATCTTTCCAATGGTTGGAATATATCGTTGTATATAGACAATGTTTTTGACGATGCGACCTATAGTTTTGTCAACACCAATGCCAATAATTATGCCGACTTATTTGGTGCTGGCACACAGCGAAATGTTAGAAGTTTGGCACAACCTAGAACCACTTGGTTGACGGCCAGAAAAACCTTCGGTAGATAACTTTAACATCGCTGCTGGATAAGCACATGGTTAAGCTTATTGCCAGTTCTGTGGTGCGGGGAGCAGAGCAAGGTCAGAGTCATGGTGGAATCTACCTTATTGATTTTCAAACTCAAAAGGCCAATCAAACTATTGATTGGAATACCTCAGGTATTGATTGGCAAGGACGAGGTTGGGATCGAGGCTTAAGAGGAATAGCTTTTGATGGAGAACGAATCTATATTGCTGCCAGTGATGAGTTATTTGCCTACACACCGGACTTTCAATTAATAGAATCATGGCGTAATCCTTATTTAAAACATTGCCATGAAATTACTGTATTTGATCGAACTCTTTACCTTACCTCAACTGGTTTTGACACTATTTTAGGTTTTGATTTAGATAAATATTGTTTTAATTGGGGTATGCACATACAAACAATAGGAGTCAAATTTAAACCTTTAGCATTTGATCCCTTAGATGAACAAGGACCAATAATGCTAAATAAATTGCATCTTAATAACGTTGTTTGCAATCAACATGGGATGTATATCTCTGGATTAAGGTCAAAAGGCATGCTTCATTTTAATGGTAAGGCAATTAATATGGCTGTCGAATTACCACCCGGAACTCACAATGCACAACCTTTTAGAGACGGTGTTTTATTTAATGATTCTGAAGACGATGTACTTCGCTATACTGGAAGAGGCGAAGGAGAAGAAGATCGAGCAATGGCTATTCCAAAATACAATCCCGATAAGTTGATACATAAAACAGAGGATCAGAAATTAGCCAGACCTGGTTTTGCAAGAGGCTTATGCCCTATTTCTAATACGATGGTTGCAGGGGGTGCTTCGCCCTCAACAGTCACTGTGTATGATTTAGCTCAAAATAAGATTATGGGTTCCGTTCAATTAAGCAATGATGTTCGTAATGCTATTCATGGGTTGGAAGTCTGGCCTTTTGATTGACATTACAGTGACCTAAACTGATAAACCAGCATTCTTTGAAACTGCAGGTAATTCCTCAATAATATCGCCAAGTTGTT
>JAPKEL010000023.1 GCA_028822065.1 Woeseiaceae bacterium
GCCTTAACAAACGGTAGGGTGGCATTTGTCAAAGCAAATGTTGAGGTTCTTGGTACCGCGCCCGGCATATTAGTTACACAATAATGGACCACATCATCAATCACATATGTGGGTTCAGCATGAGTCGTTGGTCGACTGGTTTCAAAACAACCCCCTTGATCAATTGAGATATCTACCATCACTGCGCCTGAACGCATGGCAGAGACATGTTCTTTTGATACCAATTTTGGTGCCGCAGCTCCAGCAATCAATACCGCACCAATCACCAAGTCTGACTCAACAACCAAAGAATCAATAGCATCTTTCGTTGAATATTGAGTATTTATACGGCTGCCAAAGATATCGTTTAGTTGCCTTAACCTTGGAATGGAACGATCCAATATAGTTACTTGCGCACCCAAGCCAATGGCCATCTCAGCAGCATGTGTACCAGATACACCGCCTCCAATAACAAGAACTTGCCCTGGTTTTACTCCTGGTACACCACCCAGTAGAACTCCTCTACCGCCATTTGCTTTCTGCAAAGAAAAAGCGCCCGCTTGAATGGACAATCTGCCTGCAACTTCACTCATTGGTGTAAGTAAGGGCAGAGAACCGTCTTCAGCTGTAACCGTTTCATAGGCAATAGCAGTCACGCCAGATTCAACCAACGCAGCAGCTTGATCTGGGTCAGCAGCCAAATGAAGATAGGTAAATAAAACTTGATCTGAACGCAACATGCTACATTCTTGTAATTGAGGTTCCTTGACCTTCACGATCAACTCTGCAATATCAAAAACTTCTTTTGCAGTTGATAGAATAGCGGCCCCAGCATTTTTATAATCTTGATCTGTCATCCCAATGCCCATACCAGCATTAGTTTCAACAAATATTTCATGCCCATCACTGGCGAGCTCCTTGACACCTGAGGGCGTCATTCCGACACGATATTCTAAAATTTTTATCTCTTTTGGCACGCCAATTTTCATGATCTTATCCTTAATAACTTTAATATTATTTATAATGCAATATACCGTGGATAATACGCAATTTTATTGCTGAATTTGATCTTTTTTAGTATATTTGTGCAATAATATTGCTTTTATATATATAAATACAAAATTTTATGTCAATTAAACTAGATAATTTTGATAAACACATTCTTTCCATTCTGCAAAAAGACGGGCGCATCAGTAATGTTGAGTTAGCAGATGCAGTAAATCTTTCAGAGTCAGCCTGCTTACGACGAGTCCGGGCGCTTGAAGATACCGGTTTAATTGATCGTTTTGTGGCTCTCCTCGACCAGAAAAAAATCGGTTTAAACGATACTGTATTTGTACATATAGTTCTTAAACGTGAAGAAAAAAGTGAACTGCTTGCTTTTGAGGGAGCCGTTAAAAATATTCCAGAAATACAGGAATGTTACTTAATGACTGGTGAATTTGATTACTTATTGCATTTGGTGGTTGCCAACATGGCAGATTTTGAGCGTCTGCATAATGAAGCGCTCACTCAATTACCTGGAGTAGCTAGAGTTAATTCCAGTTTTGCCATCCGAACAGTACAAAAAACTACTGAACTGCCATTAAGTTAATTTTATTCTTCCTGACCTTCTGGTACATATTCTTTAGGGACAGAGGCACCTTCACCAAAAAAATATTTCTCCATTTCGGTCTCTAGAAATTTTCTGGCTTCTGGCTCTATGGGAGTCAATCGATATTCATTAATCAGCATTGTTTGATGACCTAACCAACGAGACCAAGCCTCTTTGCTGACCTCATTATAAATACGTTGGCCCAACTCACCTGGGTATGGCGCATAATCTAAACCATCCGCCTCTTCTTTTAGAATACAACACATAATTTTACGGGACATATAACAATACCTTTTAATGAATACTTTTCAGTAACTTCTCAATGGGCGCGGCCACCCCAAACTCAGTTGGTGCATTTATTGTGTGCCACAATTCTTTTGATCTCAACTTCACCTTACTAAAAGAATCATCAATACGCACCTCAATTGGTCTCATATCTAATGAATAATGACTAAAAGCATGATGAATTCCTTTTCTTTGATGGATATTTTTTGGAAAATACCCCAAATGCTCTATACACCATTGATTTAAGGAATTTTTTTCTAGCAGTTCAGGCAAACTGCAAAGACCACCCCAAATACCTGTCGGCGGCCTTTCTTCCAGTAGAACTTTACCCCCACAAATTAACATCACTAAATAAAGTATGCGATGGGGTTTAATTGAACTTTTTTTTCTAAACGGATAAATCTCTTCTTCAGATCGATCATGCGCGATGCATGATCGCCGCAAAGGACAATCGCTGCACTTAGGCTTAGATCGAGTACAAATTGTCGCCCCTAGATCCATCATCGCTTGCGTATATGAGGCCAGGTTATTTTTTGGGAGATGCTCTAATGCTATATCCCAAAGTAAATTTTCCACTTTCTTTTTACCTGGCCAGCCTTCTACTGCATGAAATCGTGCTAAAACACGTCTTACATTACCGTCCAAAATAGCAAAACGCTGATTGTCAGCTAAAGCTAATATAGCACCAGCTGTTGATCTCCCAATACCCGGCATACTTATTAAAATATCAAAATCTAAAGGAAATAATCCGTCATAGCGCTCTTCAATACACATGCTGGTTTTATGTAAATTGCGTGCCCGTGCGTAATAACCCAGACCAGACCAATGATTCAACACATGCTCTATAGGAGCATTGGCGAGTACTTTGATATTGGGAAAAGACTGCATAAAACGTAAATAATATGGAATTACTGTAGCAACTTGAGTTTGTTGCAACATAATTTCTGAAACCCAAATACGATAAGGAGTTTTATTCTCTTGCCAGGGTAAATCCTTTCGTCCATGTTCTGCAAACCAAGATAATACTGATTGTGAAAACTCTCGCATCTTAAATTAACTTTATACTTTTCATAAATGACCAAAGAGAATCTCTATTCTCTCGCTTAATTGAATAGGTTTTTTCTGATCGCTTCTTTTATATGATCACTTTGTTTATCAAAAGTGCTTTCAACTTCCTCACGAAATATCTCTTCAATATCTGGACGAAAAGATATCGATTCATCGTAACCTCGAACCCGAATGGGAATGGACGCAGAAGAAAAATCTAGCAACTCATCAACACTTAAATCTAATATTGAATTTAATCCTTCATCGAAGGTCGCACGAATGGAGTAATCGAACGACCCGTCTATTAAACTTAGCTCACCTCGTCCTGTAATTAGAGTAAACGGCATCTTCATCACAAACACTTGATTCTTAAAAACGCTATCATTGATAGCCCCAATGGCCTCAACCGAAAACATATTATTTTTCTTGGTTATATTTTTCTCTGGAGAATCTTCTCGCTTATAAATCGAACGTGCCACCCTTAGTTGATGCCAGATATCATTACCTAGCCATTGCCCATCATTAAGCTTAAGATTCGCAGAGCCTGTTAAGCTCTTCATTAAAGAATCGATGCTCTCTCCTTGTCCATTGAGTATAATTTGTCCAGATATTCGACCTGTAACATTCGAATTTATGTTTAATAGTCGATCGAGAGTGGTCTTTTCATCTGGTCTCATCTGACTATTAAGATCAATATCGTTGAACTTCATATCAACAATATATTCGCCTTCAAAGAGCAGCTGCTTCGTGCTCATATTCAAAGAAAAATCACCAATTTCAATAAAATTTTTAGGTGGTGTTAAGATTCGGTCATCCAAAACAAGATTATTGATTTGTAATTTTAAATCAGGAAATAAATCAACATAGACAGGTTCATCAATCTGCAAATCGTAATCACTGATAAGTCCAACAGTCTGTGTAAGCAACGAGCGAACATCAAGAGAGGTTATCAACAACAAACATAACAGCAAGACCGTTAAGACAGATAAAAATCCAGCAAAGAAAACCTTTAATCCCTTAATTATAACGCTCATAGATTTTCAATTCTTAACGAAGGCGCTCAAGAAATCCAACAAAATCTTCTTCACGTTCCATGACTTCAACTAAGGCTGATCCAACAATTGCTCCGGCCGCGTGCCGACCAATCATCTTTACATCCTCCGCGGAACGAACACCAAAACCAGCACAAACAGGAAGATCAGTAATTCCACAAATTTGGTCTAGATACTTCGCCAAATTGGTTGCTAAACCACTGTCACTGCCTGTTATGCCGGTCATTGTAACCGCATAAACAAAACCTTTTGAAGCAGCACAGAGATCAACCATTCGGTCAATGGGCGTGGCAGGAGTAATCAATTGGATGAGACCTAGGCCCATATTTTCAAGCGATGATTGCAATTCATAGCTTTCCTCTAAAGGTAAATCGGGAACAATAAAACCGCCAATACCAACTTTTTTTGCGCGTTGCGCGAGCTCCTCATAACCAAAAGCAAGCAGTGGGTTTAAATAAGACATCATAACCAACGGAGCTTGCAGTTGATCACTAACAGCTTCAATTTGATCAAAAATCCATTTAAGACTTACTCCGTTTATCAATGCCTGGTGACTTGAGCGCTGAATAGTCATTCCATCAGCCATTGGATCGGAAAATGGCACACCAATCTCAACAACATCCCCAACTTTGCTAATGTTAATTAAATCACTAGCAAAAGAATCAAGCTGTGGATATCCAGCTGTAAAAAATGGTACTAATGCCGTTTCATTATTGCGGTTAATTTTTTTTAAAATTGACTCAATTTTTTCAGCTGATGACATATTAACTACCCTCTCATATGCTCTGATAAAGTGAGCATATCTTTGTCGCCTCGCCCTGAATTGCCGATTAAAACACGCTTGCCTGGGTTTTTTGTTGCCCACTTCTTAGCTGCAGCAAAGGCATGAGCCGTCTCCAAGGCAGTCAAGATACCCTCGGTCATGCATAATTCCGAAAGCGCCATCAAAGCCTCTGTATCAGTTGCACTTTCATAATTCACCCTCCCAATACACTGCAAAAATGCATGTTCTGGACCTACGCCCGAATAATCCAATCCAGCAGAAACTGAGTGTGTTTCTTGAACTTGTCCATCACGATTTTGTAAAATCATGGTGTAAGCACCTTGCAATACTCCCGGTGTGCCTGTTGCCAGAGTAGCGGCATTTTGACCAAGACCGCTGCCATGGCCACCAGCCTCAACACCAATTAATTCAATCTCTTTATCGCCCAGAAAAGGATGAAATAATCCTATGGCATTTGAGCCGCCACCAACGCAAGCAAATACAGCATCGGGCAAACCGTCCGCTTGTTCTAATATCTGTTTTCTTGCTTCCTTACCAATAACCGATTGAAATTCCCGCACCAAAAATGGATAAGGATGGGGGCCAACAGCTGAACCGATAATATAATAAATGTCACTTGGGTCAGACACCCAATTTCGCATCGCTTCATCTATCGCTGCTCTTAATGTTTGATCACCCGTTTCAACCGCACATACTTCTGCGCCGAGTTGTCGCATACGGTCTACATTAGGTGCTTGTCGTTTAATATCAACTGCTCCCATATAGACTCGGCAAGGTAATCCCACTCTGGCGCATGCTGCCGCTGAGGCAACTCCATGCTGACCAGCGCCGGTTTCTGCGATTATTTGTTTAGCTCCTAATTTTTTAGCCAATAAGGCTTGGCCAATGGCATTATTAATTTTATGTGCGCCTGTGTGAGCTAAATCTTCTCGTTTTAGCCATACTTCAGCGTCCCATTTTTGACTTAATCGTTTCGCGTAAGTCAAAGCTGTAGGTCGCCCGACCCAACCATCCAACTCGTCCTGCCAAGCACGAATAAATTGAGGGTCATTAAGGTATTTTTTTACTCCAGCTTCAAGTCGAGAAAATGCCGGTACCAATGTTTCTGGAATATAGCGACCGCCAAAGGGGCCATAACGTCCCATTTCATCGGGAAACTTATTGTCTAGAACAGATTGATATAAAATTTCTTTCTCGGTTTCACTAAAATCTACTGTCATAAGTTTTTCCTTATCATTTAATTGCAATTTTTAGCTGCTTTAATGAAAGCTTTAATTTTATTGTTGTCTTTTTTGCCGGGCTCAGATTCAACCGCACTGGAGACATCTACCCCAAAAGGCCGAACAAGCGAAATTGCTTCACATACATTTTTATGACTCAAACCTCCCGCGAGTATCAAATTACCTTTAGAGGCAATTAATGCCGCTTTGTTCCAGTCAACACTTACACCGTGACCACTTTTTTTTCCCTCATAAACAAATTTCTTTTCCATCGGCACCTCGATATCTCTTTGATGCTCACGAAATACTGGCCATTTCTCTATATCTGACGGAACAGATAAATATTCGAAATCTGTTGCGTCAGTTTGTACTACATCTGGCCTAAATTGATCAGCGATAACGTTCCAATCCTGCTGTTTAGGATGAAGCATCACCGCAATACGGAGTATATTTTTCGGTATATTTTGAGAAATCTTTAAAGCATTTTTTATGGAAATCTGACGAACAGATTGAGCAAAAACAAATCCAACGGCATCAGCACCGGCCTCAATAGCAGTTTCAACATGCACACGTTCAGTTAAGCCACATATTTTTACAAATACATTCATTTGCTATGACCCCGCCCAACCAAAAGTAACTCTTGTATGAGCTTTTCTGGCTGTTCGGCTCGCATTAGTGCTGTCCCAATAAGTGCCATAGAGTAACCATTTTGTCTCGCTGTGAGTATATCTTTGCCATTATGCAAACCGCTCTCCGCCACCGAAATCACTTCATGTGGCACCCCCTTAGCAAGCAAGGACAATCGTTTTGGATTAACGGCTAATGTCCTTAGATCTCTAGTATTTACACCAAACAATAATTTCTTTTGTTCTGCTAAAACTCGATAACGACTCTTAGCTAATAAGGATTTTGATTTTATGACATCCTCTTCATCGAACGACTCCAATAAAACAAATAACGAATGGTCATGAGCACAATCCAACATATATCTTAATTGAGTTGGCTCGAATAAAGCAGCAATCAATAAGATGCCACTCGCACCATAGATTTTCGATTCAATTATCTGTCTTGGATCAACCAAAAAATCCTTGCGCATCACTGGTAATGATAAATTGCTCACTGCAGAAACAGCTGCATCTAAGTCAAAGATACTGCCATCAAAACGCGTTGGTTCCGTCAACACTGAAATCGCGGCGGCCCCACCCTGCGCATAGGATAAGAAGCGATCAGTTTTACTTAGATCAGGTTTAGTCAATCTACCTTCTGCAGGTGAATTAGCTTTATATTCTGCAATAATATCAAAACTGGAAAGGTGTAAGTCAAAAGAGGGCATATCGAGCTTAACGGCATCATAAGAACGAGGCAAAAGCTCGGCTCTTGCCATGCTGAGATCCGCCATTTGCTTGAGAAAATTACTCATTTTTCCGAGAAATAAGCTTTAAATTTATTAAGAAAGGCCAAAGCCTCGCCATTATCAAGAATTTTTTTTGTAGCCTGAACACCCTCTTTAGGATTCTCAACTTTTCCCATCACTTCCAGCACCAATGAAGATCCCATCAACAAGGCATCGTAATGAGCGCCTTTATCATCGCCGCTAAATACAAGTTCCAATGCTTTGGCATTATAAGCAGCGTCTTTACCCAACAACTCTTTAGGTGAACATCTATTCAATCCGTAATCTTCCGGTTGTCGAATGGTCGCACTAACTTTTCCTGGCGTAACATCGTACAAATGAAATTCGCCTATCGGTGTCGCCTCATCCCATGACGGTGCCCCATGAACTACAAAAGCACGCTGTATGGGCAAACCCGATAATGTTTCAGCCATTAATTTAGCAGCATCTTTACTGAACGCTCCGATAAGTTGAAAAGGAGGTGTGGCCGGATTACTCAATGGGCCCAGCATATTGAATACAGTCCTAACACCCAAGGCGTTCCTTACCGGCATAATAGCTTTCATCGCTGGATGAAAGGCCGGTGAGAACAAGAATGTAAACCCCAAATGATTCAATGCGGCAATCGCTTTTTTTTCAGTGGTCGGTAATGTCATGCCAATTTTTTCGAGCATATCAGCACTGCCAGATCGACTTGAGATCGATCGATTGCCGTGCTTGACTACCCTCACTCCATAAGCGGCGGCCAATAAACCCGTTCCTGTGGATAAATTCAAACTGCCAGAGCCATCCCCCCCAGTACCTACTGTATCTAAAGTAGGAGAGCCTTTAGGTATTATCGGACGAATAGCAAGATCTCGCATGCCACGTGCAAATCCTCGGATTTCATTAGCCGTTTCACCCTTGGCGCGAAGTCCCGCTAATAATGCTCCTGAGAGACTAGGTGATAAATCCTCAGTAGCCATAGAGATCATCAGCTCATAAGCTTCTTTCTCTGACAATGAGATGCCATCCAGCAATCCATTGAGCATAATTGAGTATTTCTTAGTCATCAGCGGTAATCTTTAAAAAATTTTGTATAATTTTTTGACCATCAGGCGTCAAAATACTTTCAGGGTGAAATTGAACGCCCTCAATAGGCAATTCTTTGTGTCTGACACCCATAATTTCTTGACTGTTTGCAGTGGCAGTAATCTTTAATATATCAGGTACGCTTTGAAATTCAGCAGATAGTGAATGATAGCGGCCAGCTATAAATGGATTGGGTATATTCTTAAAAATAGTTTTTTCATCATGATTAATTTTAGAGGCTTTTCCATGCATCAATCGATCTGCTCGAACAATATTACCGCCAAAATATTTCACCAAGCATTGGTGACCTAAACAAACACCCAATATTGGTATGTCTTGGAAAAAAGCATCAATCAGTTTAATTGAATTTCCAGCATTCTCAGGACTGCCTGGCCCAGGTGAAATCACTAAATGTGTTGGCTCTTCTTTTTGAGCTGCATCAATATCGATTTTATCGTTTCGATAGACCAAAACCTCTGCTGCTTCTGCTTGAAACGCTTGTACCAAGTTATAAGTAAAAGAATCGTAGTTATCGATCAAAAGAATTCGATTTTTTTTGTTTGTCATAAACCCTCTCCAGCCATTGCGAGCGCTTTTTTAAGTATGGCACTTTTAGCGAAGACTTCCCTGTATTCATTTTCTGGAATACTGTCTTTGACAATACCCGCTCCTGCTTGAAAACTATACTCGTCTTCATTAAATACAATAGTGCGTATGGTGATAGCCTGATCCATATCGCCATTAACATCAAAATAACCTGCTGTTCCTCCGTATAGACCGCGGCCCTCCATTTCCATCTCTTCAATAATCTCCATAGCACGAATTTTAGGTGCCCCCACAAGTGTGCCAGCCGGAAAACTGGCAGCAAATAAATCAAATGCATCCTGTCCTTTAGCTAGCTCACCTTTTACTCCGCTGACGATATGCATTACATGACTGTAACGCTCTATCACACGAAAAGGATTAACCTCAATTGAATTTTCTTTGGCAACTCTGCCCAAATCATTCCTGGCTAAATCCACCAACATAACGTGTTCTGCAGATTCCTTGGGATCTTCCAGTAATAATTTCTCATTCCGTTGATCCTCTATACGTGTTGACCCTCTGGGCATCGTACCTGCTATCGGTCTCAGTGATGCTCTATTTCCATCTAGCTTAACCAACGCCTCAGGCGAAGACCCTGCCACTCTCAGTGCCCCAAAATCAAAATAAAACATATAGGGAGAAGGATTTAATAAGCGCAAGGCACGGTAAACCTCAAAGGAATCAACTTTTGATTGACCTTTAAAAATAACAGAGAGCACAACTTGATATATGTCTCCTGAATCAATCCATTCTTTACATTTTGCCACTCGTTTCACAAACTCAGCCTCACTCATACCAGCATGTGGCTCTTCAAATTTCACGGCATTCGCATTTTTTGGTAATGAACCACGTAAAGTCTTCACTACCTCATCCTTCAGCCTCACTCTCTCTGGTTCCGAACCAGCATGCAAAAGCGCAACTCTTCGAGTTAAGTGATCAAAAACCAACACTGAAGTGGGCATCACAAATACGGCTTTGGGTAAATTTTCCTGAGGAATTGACTTGCAAGGTAATTCCTCAAACAATCTTATTATATCGTAACCTGAGACCCCAACAAGCCCCCCTGAAAAAGGCAATTCATCAATTTTTGGTTTTAATTCTGGTGAGGTTCTTAAAAACTGACGAAGATAATCGAGATACTGCTCTTTGTTCTCCGGTTGACCTACTAATGCTCCATCGACGTATAAACCATCATGATCATAATGCACCTTCACAACATCACCAAAACCCAAAAAGGAATAGCGAGCTAAACGTTCCCCACCTTCTACGCTCTCGAGAAGAAACCGAGGTTGAAGCTTATGAAGCTTCAAAAAAGCCGATACCGGAGTATCCAGATCCGCAATAATATCAAACGGTGATGTAGCTGCCATAAAACCTCATTTTTAATGCAAAAAAAACCCATTTCCCTGTTAAGTACAAAGGAAATGGGTTTTTTCTAAACTAAATAACTAAACGTTAGCCTAACTCCCACTCCTTATGCGGACGCCATGACCAATTCCAAATATTTTTATCAAAAGTTTTCATCAGAACAAAAGTATCTCTCGAGATTACGAAAAGGTCAACCCCATAAACCATATAAAGTAGGAAGCACCATCGAAAATCCCAGCCACATTATTATTGTGAGTGGAATTCCAACTCTCAAAAAATCAGAGAATTTATACCCACCGGCACTCAATATGAGTAGATTAGTCTGGTAACCAAACGGAGTCGCGTAACTCATATTGGCACCAAACAAAACTGCCAATACAAATGGTTCAGGATCGACATTCAATTGAGTAGCAATACTAATAGCAATAGGCGTGCCTATAACGGCAGCAGCATTATTCGAAACAATATTAGTCATCACTGACATAATTAACATAAACAAACTCAATATTAACGGGATGGGCAAGCCGGCTGAAACCGCTACAAATGACCCAGCTAAGTAACTGGCCATATTCGTAATCATTAATGCCTTACCAAGAGCTAAACTGGCCACAATAATCATGATCACTCTGGTGGATAGTGATTTAGCGACATCCTGCCAAGTGAGACACTCTAAGACCAGCAAGAAACCTACGCCAATAATGGCACTCACTGAAATTGGCATCAAACCTAATGCTGCCACTAAAATTACAGTTCCCATAACCGTGAGCGCACGTTTAGCTTTATGTTTTTGTGGTAAATCTTTGGCTCCATCTAATACCAACATAGTGCCGGAGGCTTTCAAAGTCTCGATAGCTTCGCTGGTACCTTGCACTAATAGCACATCACCGGCTCTTAATCTGATTGTACTTAAGTCTCCAGTCACCTGAGGATTGGGGATCCTGGCTCGATGTATTGCTAATGCCATTAATCCATAATTAGCCCCAAATCTGACACCTTCTAGGCTCTGTAAATGTAATGGAGAGCCCCTAGTAACAACCACCTCGGCCATTTGTTGCCCCTCTTCATTCAGGGGAGTATCTTCATCTACTGGATGATCGAGGTCGGATAGGCTGTATAGAGTAGCTCCTAAAACCTCCTCAAAATGTTTTAAATTTTCCGAAGTGTCCTTAACAAACAACCGATCTCCCGGCAACACCAATACGGATGGGAAAGGAGACAAGAATAGTGAATCACTGCGTTGAATCTTTTCTATACGGATTTCACCATTGGTTTTAGCGAGTAATTCAGAAAGTTCCATCCCAGCAGCAAAACCATCTTCATTAATTAACAGTTGACTGTTGAAAATTCGCGGTGAAGTATCCGCCATAGGCGGCGTCCTTTCAGGTAAAATTTTTGGGGCAATTAGCCATAAAAATAATATACCCACGCTGCCAACAATCACTGCAGGTAACATAAAATCGAATATGGAAAATTCTTTAAACCCGACATCTCTGGCAATACCTACAACTAAAAGATTGGTCGATGTACCAATCGTTGTCGACATTCCACCGATAATTGTGGCCAAACCCATAGGCATCATAACATTTGAAACAGGAAATTTTGCACGTAATGATACCCCAACTAAGATAGGCATTAAGAGAACCACGATCGGTGTATTATTCATAAATGCACTCAACACACCCGCCGCGATTAGCGTTAATAGCGATGCTAATAGAGGCTGTGATAGCCATGCATTACTGAGTAATGATGCCAATGGTTGCAATGCCCCAGTCCTCTCAATTGCTTGACCAATAATCATCAGCGCGCAAATAGTGATTAAGGCCTCATTGCCAAAACCGGAGAAAAACTCAACTGAAGAGAAGACGCGGCCCTCAATAATATATGGAAAAATCTGAAATCCCGCTGCCAATAGGACTAGAACAACTAAACTCGTCGTTTCAAGGGGGATTTTATCACGAGTGAACAAAACTAACGCGATGCCAGTTAGTATGAGAACTGCTATGCCGTGATAATCAGGACTTATTATTTCCAATGTAACTCACTTTAATATATTTAATTACTTTATATGGTCATACATATTACAACCTATTTCAAATAATGCATTAATCCAATACAAATCATAGAAACAGTATCAAATGATCATAATCATTGATGACCTGGTGTAATTTTTGTTATGGTCTCGTAATTCTTATTTAATATTGGATAATAAAATGCCTTCATTCGATGTAGTAAGTGATTTTAATCGTCACGAAGTTGTAAATGCAGTTGATCAAAGCAATCGTGAAGTAACCACGCGTTTTGATTTCAAAGGATCAAACTCAAAGTTTATACTGGAAGAAAATTCAATCAATTTGATCTCTCAATCTAAATTTCAACTGCAACAAATGCTAGATATTCTTAAACAAAAGCTATCAAAACGTGGCATTAATATCGGCTGTCTACAAATAGAAGATCCAGATCTCAGTGGTAATGAAGCCCGTCAAAATATTATATTAAGGAAGGGAATTGACAGTGAGCTTGCCAGAAACTTAGTGAAAAAAATTAAAGCTAATAAAATTAAAGTGCAAGTCGCTATCCAAGGGGATCAGTTACGTATCTCTGGGAAAAAAAGAGATAATCTTCAAGACACGATAAAATTCATCAAAGAACTGGATGTCGATTTGCCTTTACAATACGAAAATTTTCGTGATTAATCAGAAAGAAACCGAGGATTAATCGTTTGCGAAGAAAAGATATACAATTTGCAGAAAAAGATCAGGCACTGCGCAATGATGTTCGCATGCTGGGAAATTTAATTGGCGGCCTAATCAAGGAACAAGGTGGACAAAAATTATATAATTTTGTTGAACAAGCACGTTTGACTGCTATCAAAAATCGAGATCAAGATTTTTCAACAAACACCACTTTAAAAGATTCACTTAAAAAGCTTGAGCCAAAGTTTGCCATGGAAGTAATTCGTTCTTTTTCGACATACTTTCAAATGGCCAATACAGCTGAAAAAGTGCATCGCATTAGAAGACGGCGCTCCTATCTTCAAGATCCTGGGCAATATCAACCAGGCGGTATGGAAGAGACACTCACAAAGCTAAAAGCTAACGGTACAACTCTAAATGAATTAGAAGCATTATTTAAAACCATATTAATACAGCCCGTATTCACAGCGCATCCCACAGAGCCCACAAGAAGAACTATTTTACAAAAAGAACAACGAATCGTTCGGCAGCTAATTGAGATGTTAAACCCAACCATGACCTTTCAAGAAAAAACCATTTGCATGGAAAATATCAAACTAGAAATCTCTACAGCATGGCAAACACAAGAACACCCCGCAGATCAAATGACCGTAGCAGACGAGCTTGAACATATTCTATTTTTTATGACTGACGTCCTATATCGGGTCTTGCCGCCTCTTTATGAAGACATGAAAAATTCAATTCTCCGCGTATATGGAGAGGAAGCAAAAAAAATAAATCTCTCAAATATACTGAGTTTTGCAAGTTGGGTAGGGGGTGATATGGATGGAAATCCCAACGTTAATGCCAAAACTATTCGTGAAACAATGGCTAGGCAACGGGCGCTGATCCTGAATCTTTATTATAACGAATGCAGCGCCTTATCTGCCAAACTTAGCCAATCATCGACACGAGTCACTGTAAATAAAGATATTCAGGATAAAATAGATGAGTATAAAGAGAGCTTCCCAAACGCTTATCATTCCCTTCCACCGCGTCACCGTGGTATGCCGTATCGTGTGTTATTACGCCTCATCCAAGAAAGATTGCAAGCCACACACGATGATGAGGCATTTCCGTATACTTCTGCATCTCAATTTATGGGTGATATTGAAATTATTGCAGCAAGTTTAGATCAAAATAAGGGTCAAAACGCTGGACTCTTCGCAGTAAATCGTCTTTTAAGAAGAATCTCTACATTTAATTTCCATTTACTGTCTTTGGACGTGAGACAAAATGCCATAGTTCATAGAGAAGTAGTCGGTGAGTGTTTAGGCGAAAGTGAGTGGTTGCAGTGGAGCCCTAAAAAAAGAACACAACGAATCTCTGAAGCACTTAAGAATAAAGAGTCGCCTTTAAATAAAAAAAGTACTCTCACAAAAAAAACGTTAGCCGTGTTTCAAGCCATTGCTTTTTGCAAACGAAAATATGGAAAGGAGTCTATCGGTCTTTTTATTATCAGCATGACTCAAGATATTGATGATATTCTTTCGGTGCTTCTGCTTGCGAGCTGGGGTGACCTTCAAAACCGAGATGGCCATATATCGCTGGATATAGTGCCACTCCTAGAAACAGTCAGTGACCTTGAAAATGGCCCAAAAATTATTAAGTCATTGATGGAGCATGAACACTATTGTGATCATCTAACGATTCGAAAAAACAAACAAACAGTCATGATTGGCTACTCTGATAGCAATAAAGATTCTGGTATCACCTCTGCAAGATGGGCACTTCAGGATGCCCAAATAGCTTTGGTCAAAGCTGCTTCCAAATATAATAATGATTTATTTCTCTTCCATGGAAGAGGGGGGACGATCAGCCGAGGTGGTGGAAAAACACACGCAGCTGTCTTAGGGTCGCCGCCTGGAACAATTAATGGTTACCTGCGAGTAACTGAGCAAGGAGAGATTATCAATGAAAAATATGGGCTTAGAGGTATCGCTCTAAGGACATTAGAACAAGCCACAAGCTCAGTTGTCCTTGCCAGCGCTATTCCTCAAGATCATAAAAAAGACCTACCAGAATGGCAAACTATCATGCATGTAATTGCAGAAAATAGTCAAAAAAAATATCGTACATTACTGCATCAAACTCCCGGATTTCAGGATTATTTCCGCCAAGCTACCCCTATAGATCTAATAGAAAAAATGCGCATAGGCTCACGCCCCTCTTCCCGTGACGAAGGCAATGATTTTGAAAACTTACGTGCTATTCCATGGGTATTTGCATGGACGCAAAATCGCTACATAATTCCTGGTTGGTTCGGTTTTGGAAGTGGCATTAAAGCGGCTACCGAGCAATTTGGAGAGGAATCAATTCACACCATGTTTCATGATTGGTATTTTATGAAAGCGCTCCTGTCGGATATTGAAATGGTGCTAGCAAAAGTTGATTTAACAATTGCAAACCATTATTCAATGTTATCTGATAAATGGCATCCTCAATTCTCACAAATCATTGAAGAAGAATTCCATCTTACACGTAAATCTATACTGAAATATTCTGGAAATAAAGATATTTTGGACAATGATCATACTCTGCAAAGAGCCATAATGCTTCGTAATCCTTATGTTGACCCCATGAGTTTGATTCAAGTGGATTTACTAAAAAGATGGCGAAAAACTGAACGTACGGATGAGGCATTATTTGAGGCATTGGTAGCCAGTGTTAATGGAATTGCACAAGGCCTACAAAATACAGGTTAGTTCAATCAGCCATTTTTTGAAGAACTGTCCATTCACCATCAGAAGCATTAGATATAATTCGATTCTTAACTGAAATTCCTGAAGCATGCACAGAGTCCTTATCGCCCGAGATAAGAGGGTGCCATGCTGGAATATCTTTACCATTATGGATCAACTTATATGCACAAGTAGAGGGCAGCCAATCAAATGCGGCTGTATTTTGAGCTGACAATCTAACGCAGTCTTTTACCCTCTTAGAACGATTAGAATAATCCTTACAGCGGCACGTTTTCGAATCAAGCAATCTACAAGCAACGTCCGTAAAATAGACCTCACCAGCTTCTGTCTCAATTTTTTCTAAGCAACATAATCCACATCCATCGCACAATGATTCCCATTCTTGAGAATTCATTTGTTGTAAAGTTTTTTCCTCCCAAAAATTTTTTTTCACTTAAATCAGCCTCAAACAGGATAGAATAGTTCTTTTTAATTATCTGAAATACTATGAAAGCAGTTTTTCTAGATTATAACACCATCGGCCCGAAGGATCTGGACTTAAGACCACTCTTTGAATGCCTACCTGAATTAGAACTATTTGATACCAGTTCCCCTCATGAGGTGCCAAAACGCATCAATGAGGTTGAGTACATCCTAACCAATAAAGTTGTATTAAATGCATCTAATTTAGAGGCTGCAAGCAATTTAAAATTTATCGGCCTTACCGCAACTGGTGCTGATAATATTGATCTGAATTACACCAAAAAAAACAACATTAGAGTATGTAATATTCGCTCATATTGCTCTCAATCGGTTGTAGAACACATCTTTGGTGTGCTTATGAATTTGACTCATAACATCGGATATTATCGAGATTTAGCGACTAATGGTGCCTGGCAAAAAGGGGACGATTTTTGTCTGCTCAACCATTCCATAAGAGAACTTTCTAGCATGAAAATGGGAATCATAGGTTATGGTGAGTTAGGTAAGAGTGTGGCAAAAATGGCTAAACATTTTGGCATGCGTGTGCTAATCAACACACGAAGCACAAATCATTTAGAGGACGATGAGGAATCTATTCCGTTATCATCTCTCCTTGCAGAAGCTGATGTCATTTCATTGCATTGCCCATTAACTAATAAAACAAAAAATTTAATTGGTAAAAACGAACTAGACCTAATGAAGCCCTCATCAATTCTAATTAATACAGCAAGAGGAGCGCTTATAGATTCACAGGCTTTATGCGCTGCTCTTGCCAAGAGAAAAATTGCTGCAGCAGCAATTGATGTATTACCCCAAGAACCGCCCGTTGATGGGAACGCGCTACTCAATTATAAAGAAAAGAATCTCATCGTCACACCGCACATCGCATGGGCCACTGTAGAGGCAAGACAAAACGGCATCAATCAACTTGCAGCGACGGTGCGTGCTTTTCAAGCTGGAAAAAAACTGAACATATTGAGTTAAATACGCAAATTTTGTATTTTATTAATTATTACGTAATACACCGATGGGCGGTGACTTAATGGCTACCCTGGTAGCAAAATAGCCACTGACACAAACCAACATTACACCGCCGAACAAACCTTTTAGCCATAAAGAAAAGCTGAATACATATTGTAAATCAAAGACGCGTTCTGCAATTTGCCAAGCAAGAATCGACGATCCTGTTGCTGCTAATAAACCAGCAGCTAGACCGATAGCTGAAAATTCGGATAATAAACTCAACAATATCATCCGTTTTTTCATCCCCACTGCACGCAATAAGGCACTTTCAAAGCGCCGCTCATCGATAGTTGAATGAACTGCTGAAAACAATACAGTCACACCGGCCGCCATAGTAAAAATAAAAACAATTTGTATGGCTAAGCTGACTTTTTCAATTATCTGACGAACCTGTTGCAATATTGGCTCAAGATCAACTATTGAGATTGTTGGGTATGCCTCCAATAAAACGCCCAATGCATCACTTTTTTCATCATTTAGACGCAAACTAGTTATAAATGTCATCGGAAATGATTCAAGTGCATTACCTGATAACACCATAAAAAAATTCGGTTGAAATGAATTCCAATCCACTTGTCTGATATTTGCAACAGTCGTTTTAACCTCTTCTCCTGCTATTAAAAAAGTCAAAGTATCCCCTATAGAGACACCCATATCTTGAGCCGCTCCCTCCTCAACGGAGACTAAAGGGGTGCCCTCATAATCTTTCGACCACCAACTACCCTGAATCAACTTATTGCTTGTATTAAGGGAATCTGACCAAGTTAAATTAGCTTCTCGATTAGCCATCCATTTACCTCTTTCATCCGGATAAGTCATGGTTTTAACACCACTATCATTAATAAATGACATACGTGCTCTCACCAGAGGAACAAAATTGGGTGATTGGATATCATATTGTTTAAAGATCTCTCTAACTTCATCGGTCTGTTCGGGCTGAATATTAATTAAAAAATAATTGGGCGTATTTTCTCCTAATGTTTTTTGCCATCCTTCAAGTAAATCAGTACGAATAAAAGACAACAACAGCAAGACCGTGATACCGAGACCAAAAGCAACAATCTGAATTGCGCTTTCCTGTCCGCGCCTAGAAATATTTGCCAATCCATAACGCCATGCAGCTCCAATATTTCCTCTCATATGCGATAACAATAAAACCAGACCACGGCCAACTAGATAAAGTAGACAAGAAATAGTAATTGCACCAGCCATAATAATTGAAAGCAAATAAGCATCCCCAATCAAATAATATAAAAGCACGCCAATAGCCGAAACCGCACTTCCACCTATTATTAGTTGCGAAGGTGGCAATGGCATGCTGTCTCGCCTTAATACCCTTAATGGCGAAGTCTCACATAATTGAAGTAATGAAGGAAAAGCAAAACCAAGCAATAAAATAAAAGCAGCAAGAAAGCCTATTTCAAGGGGCTTCAAACTCGGATCCGGGAGATCTCCAGCAAATAATCCAGCCAAAATATTACTTACGCTATTTTCTACAATAAACCCTAGGAGGCAACCCAATATGACGCCGACCAAACCTATCATCAATAATTGTAGCGTCATCACATTCACAACAAATTGTTTTTTAGCCCCCAGGCTCTTCATAAGTGCGACCGTATCCATGCGTCGTTTCATAAACCGGCGTGCTGACATGGCAATAGCAATGGCGCTTAATAAAATACTAATAATGGTCGTCATCGATAAAAATTGCTGAGATCTATTAATGGCTTGATTTGTCCTTTCATTACTATCCGACCGATCACTGATACGGGCTGATTCAGTCAATAAATTGGTAATATTTTTTTTATATTTCTCAACCAGAGATTCTTCTCCTGCAACCAATAAGGAGTAATTTACTCGGCTTCCCTCACTAATAAGATCGGTAGCTGGAATTGCTGCAATATTCACTAAAATTGAGGGCGCTAATGAGGCAAAGCCAATAGATTGGTCAGGACGATATCTTAAAACAGCCTCAATTTTAAAATCAGCTCTGCCAATAGATATAACATCACCGACCTTCGCTTTTAATCGACTTAATAGAGCGCTATCAACCCAGACACTATTCTCATCAGGGACAATGTTAACAATATGCTCATCGCCATATTGTGTCTCTGATACTCTCACCTTGCCACGTAATGGATATTTAGCACTAACAGCTTTGACTGTAGCCAAAGCGTTTTTATCTCCAGCATAAATTACTGTTGGAAATGTTTGTGTTAATGCCACATCTAGATCCATCTCTGAAGCACTTTCCATCCACTGAGCAGGAATTGCTTCTGGGGAACGAATTCGCAAATCAGCAGCTAATAATTCATTTGCTTGTCTTTCAATTGAAGTCCCGATGCGATCTGTCAAAAAACCAACAGCCGTCAATGATGCCACCGCCAATGAAATAGCAACTATTAAAACCACAACCTCGCCCGATCGAATTTGTCGGTAAAATGCACGTAATGCGAAAACTAAGGGGTTCATTTTTCTATTTTGTTGTCTTTAATTAGTAAACCAGCATCTAAGATTATTTCTCGTTTGCACATTGACGCCAGCTGCTTGTTATGAGTGACCAGTATAAGAGTTGTTGTTGATTCCTGGTTTAGTCTAAACATAGTTTTCATTATGTTTTCACCAGTTTTCGTATCCAGATTTCCTGTTGGTTCATCTGCAAATAAAACGGTCGGTTCTGATGCAAAAGCTCTGGCAATTGCTACTCTTTGCTTCTCTCCTCCTGATAACTGATGTGGATAATGAGAGACTCTCGCCTTCAAACCAAGTCCAAATAAAATTTCTTTGGCAATTTTTTTTGCTGACTGCTTCCCAATTAATTCAAGTGGGAGCATCACATTTTCAAGAGCATTTAGAGAAGGTATAAGATGAAAAGACTGAAATACAAACCCTACATTTTTCGCTCGAACGCTTGCCCTGCCGTCTTCATCCATATCGGTCAAATCATGACCATTTAAAAAAATCCTACCTTTTGTTGTTGAATCCAGGCCAGCCATCAAACCAAGTAAAGTTGATTTACCAGCGCCCGAAGCACCAACTATGGCTACCGATTCTCCTTTAGTTACTATAAAATTAATGTCCGATAAAATAGTTAGCTTACCTTCGGGACTACTAACTATTTTACTTACATTTTTAACGACCAACGCATTATCATTATTGAGCGATGTATTTGACATGAAAAAACTCTTTTTTTGCTTTATTGTATTTATGAACCCTATTATCAGTGTTGCGAAAACATCGAATATCCTAATCTTTGGCGACAGCTTAAGCGCAGGCTATGGTATCGACATAGATCAAGCGTGGCCCACACTACTGCAGCAAAAGCTTACAAGCAAGAGCCTCGATTATCGTATTATCAATGCGAGTATCAGTGGCGAAACCACAGAAGGTGGTGTTGCTCGTATTGAAAATATACTCAAAAAATATACCCCTAAATTAATTATACTTGAACTTGGCGGTAATGATGGCTTACGAGGTTTTCCTCACCAACGAATTAAAAATAATTTGGATAAAATAATCAAGACAAGTATTGTTAAGAACGCATCATTATTACTTTTAGGAATTAAAATTCCGTCTAATTATGGGCCGCGATATACAAGAGATTTTGAAAAAATATACCTTGATCTTGCGCAAGAAAATAACATCCCACTGATTGAGTTTTTTATAGAAAATGTGGCTCTTAACAAAAAACTGATGCAAGATGATGGTATACATCCAAACGAATTAGCTCAACCCATTCTTTTAAGGAATATATGGAATACTTTGATACCTCTAATTGAATAATACTAATTTTTAGCACTAGGAACTCATCAATGGAAAAACTTTGGCTCTCATCTTACCCAGAAGGTGTCCCAGAAAATATTACTCAGCCACCATTTAAATCATTAAAAGAAATGATCGATTCATGTCTGGTTGAATATTCGGACCGCATTGCTTATTCAAATATGGGTGCCACCTTGACATTCAATCAACTCGATAAGATGTCATTAAATTTTGCATGTTATTTACAACAAGATTTAAAACTAAAAAAAGGTGATCGTGTTGCCATAATGTTGCCAAATATTTTGCAATATCCCGTGGTTTTATGCGGTATATTGCGTGCTGGATTGGTCGTGGTGAACGTCAATCCTCTTTATACTCCACGTGAATTAAAGCATCAATTGAGCGATTCGGGGGCACAAAGCATTATCATTCTTGATAATTTTGCTCATGTTCTTGCAGAGATAATTGATGAAACCGCAATCGAACAAGTGATTTTAACCAAGGTGGGAGATCTACTAAATTTCCCAAAAAATCACATTATCAATTTTGTTCTCAAATACATTAAAAAAGTTATTCCAAAATACAAACTTAATTCGACAGTTAACTTCCAAAAGACACTAGAAAAGAAAGCTCATCAGACTCTTGATCCTGTGGATCTTAGTGAAGATGATTTGGCGTTCCTGCAATATACCGGCGGTACAACCGGCCTTTCAAAAGGCGCCATGATCACTCATAAAAATATGGTCTTTAATTTACACCAATCAAAAGCTTGGCAAGGGAATCTATTTGATGATGTTGAGGTCATTATTGCCATAACAGCATTGCCTCTTTATCACATTTTTTCCCTTCAAAGTAATTGCTTGGCTATGATGCTCGATGGCGGCGAAAACGTATTGATAACAAATCCGAGAGATTTTCCAGCTTTTGTCAAAGAGCTCAAAAAACATAAATTTGTCTATATTACTGGTGTAAATACCCTGTACGCCTCGTTACTCAATACCCCGGGTTTTGATGAGATTGATTTTCAAGATCTTCGCTTCACAGTTGGTGGCGGTATGGCTATTCAAAAAGCAGTATCAAAAGACTGGGAGAAAATTACTGGACAACCCATTCTTCAGGCTTATGGATTAACTGAAACTTCACCAGCAGCAGTTGTTAATCCAATAGATATTACCGAGTTTAGTGGCTCAATAGGTCTGCCCATATCTTCCACAGAAGTTTCAATTCGTGATGATCAAGGACAAAATCTATCTGTTGGCGAACTTGGTGAAATATGCATTCGTGGCCCACAAGTGATGTTAGGTTATTGGGAACAACCTGATGAAACGGCAAAAGTAATGCTGCCAGATAATTGGTTCAAAACCGGTGATATCGGTCGAATGGATGAACAAGGTTTTGTTTATATAGAAGATCGCAAAAAAGATATGATTCTTGTTTCCGGTTTTAATGTTTATCCCAATGAAATCGAAGGTGTTGTTGTTGAATTAGATGGGGTATTAGAAGCTGCAGCTATTGGTATAGAGAATCAACAATCGGGCGAAGTGGTTAAGTTGTTTGTCGTGAAAAAAGATCCTAAAGTAACTAAAGATGAAATATATGCTCACTGCAAAAAAAATCTAACCGCCTATAAAATGCCTAAGGAAATTGAATTCCGTGATGATTTACCAAAAACTAACGTTGGTAAAATATTACGAAGAGCATTGAGAGAATAATAATTACAGAAAATCCGCGGTTAGAGACTCATG
>JAPKEL010000069.1 GCA_028822065.1 Woeseiaceae bacterium
CGAGTCATATCACTTGGAAAGGTTCCTTTTCTCCCACCAATATCTATTAGAACAGCGTCACCATATTCTACTTTTCTATCACCTGTATGGTGATGAGGAAAAGCTCCATTGGGGCCTGAACCTACAATACAGAATTGAGGCTTCGCTCCCTCTGAGATAAAATGTTTATTTATTGCTTCACCAATTTCAAGTTCAGTTACCCCTTCTTTAATTGCAGCAAAACCCGCTTGCATTGCACGATCATCTATCAAGGCATTTTCTTTAAGATTAATAAATTCTGTTTGGTCTTTTCGCATCCTTAAAGCGCCAATTGTTGAGGTAGTAAATTCATAGGATGGATTTGGTAGCGCTTCTATAACGATTAAAGCAAAGTGAGAGCGCATTGCCTCATCTATGGCAATGTGTTTTGCAGAACTTTCGCCAATATATAAAAGCGCCTCTTTAAGAGATTGGTCTGGCCCATTTTCATCCTTCCAGCTATTAATTGCTATATCGGTTCTCTTTCTCACATCTTCTGCATTTACTGATGGCATCAAAAACGCCTCTTTTTCTTTTCCTATTAAAAGCATGCATGGTCTTTCATCTGGGTAAGGATTGAAGCCTAATAACCATCTCATATGTGTCCCTGGTCCAAGCACCAAAAGATCAACATTATTTATTCGCATTAGCTCTCTGAGTTTTATTAGTTTGTTTGACATAAGTTTTCCAGTTAATTATGTAATATTTATTTTCAAATACGCCCTTCATCTAGAGCAAAACAAGCGACCTGAGATTTTCCAAAAGTATCCATAACAGGTTCAGATATTGTGCAGCTCTTATTGGCATGTTGACAACGAGGGTTGAACGCACATCCATTCGGAGGGTCAATAGGAGAAGGTAGCTCCCCTGTTAATTTAATGCGTTGCCTTTTATTTTTGATATTAGTACTAGGAGTTGCTGATAATAGCGCTTGAGTATAAGGATGTTTTGGATCATTAAAGATAACATCACCTGGACCTTGCTCAACAGGTTTACCTAAATACATTACTAATACTTCATCAGCAATATGACGAACAATGCTTAGATCATGTGAAATAAAAACATAGGCAAGTCCCAATTCTTTTTGAAGATCTACTAATAGATTAATTACTTGGGCTTGAATAGACACATCAAGTGCGGATACGGGCTCATCAAGCACCACTACTTTAGGTTTAAGGATTAGGGCTCTTGCTATTGCAATTCTCTGTCGTTGTCCACCAGAGAACATATGAGGGTATCGATGAAAATGCTCATCTCTTAAACCCACCAGACTCATCATTTCTAATGCTTTTTGTTTTCTTTCGGTGGCGCTCAGACTAGTGTTTATTAATAGAGGCTCCTGCAATATATCGCCTACTTTTTGTCGTGGGTTTAGAGATCCAAAAGGGTCTTGAAAAACCATTTGAACAGTCTGCCTCAGCTGTTTTGTTATGGCTTTACTTTGAACGCTTCCCATATCGATACCATCAATACTTAATTGTCCAGATGTTGGCTCTTCAATCGTAGTGAGGAGACGAGCCAAGGTAGACTTGCCACAACCTGATTCGCCAACTACTGCAAGAGTTTGACCTTCATAAAGATCAAAACCCACACCGGACAATGCCTTTAAGTTTTTTGAAGACTGCAGGAAGCCCTCACTGATACTGTAGTGTTTATGAAGACCCCTCGCCTTGATGAGTTGTTTTGACACTATCCAGTCTCCACATTAATGGCTTTTGGCTTTCTAGATTTTGAAAGATCTAGTGGGAAGTGGCATAATATGCCGTCCTTAAGTGGAGCTTTTTCTTCGCTGCAAAGCTCCTGAGCATAATTACATCGGGGGCTAAATAAACATCCTTTGGGCCTATCCATTTGCCCTGGAACAACCCCTGGTATGGCGTTGAGAAGTTTATCTTGAGCTCTCTCAGGCAATGCATTTAGAAGAGCTTCAGAGTATGGGTGCTTCGGATTGTCAAACAACTCTTTAACCTTTCTCTGCTCAACCTGCTGACCGGCATAAAGAACAATGACACGCTCAGCCGTTTCTGCAACTACCGCCATATCATGCGTAATTAATACCAAAGCCATTCCATGGCTTTGTTGAAGTTCGATTAATAGTTCTAATATTTGCGCCTGAATTGTCACATCTAAAGCTGTTGTTGGCTCATCAGCAATTAATAATTTGGGTTTACAGGCTATCATCATTGCAATCATAACTCTTTGACACATACCACCAGAAAGTTGATGAGGGAATGAGTTAAGTCTGCTTTCAGCTGCAGGAATACCCACTTGATTTAACAGCTCTATAGCTTTTTTGTTATAACTTTTGCGTTTACCACCAAAGTGTTGACACAAAACTTCTGTTATTTGATAGCCAACTGTGAAACAAGGGTTAAGGCTTGTCATAGGCTCCTGAAAAATCATACTAATATCTTTACCAATAATTTTTCGTCTTTGTTTTTCAGTCATATTAAGTAGGTCTTGACCATCAAAACTTATTCTGTCAGCAGTTACTGTTGAGGTCCATGGCAAAAGACCCATAAGCGCCAACATCCCAACTGATTTACCAGAGCCAGACTCACCAACGATTGCTACAATCTCTCCTTCATTAATTGTTAAGTTAATGCCATCAACTGCTCTTAAAGAGCCAGTTGCAGTTGCAAAATCAACAGTTAAATTTACAATTTCTAATAAAGCCATTTTCTATGACCTCTTAAGTTTTGGGTCTAGGGCATCACGCAGTCCATCACCCACTAAATTAATTGCCAGGACAGCTAATAAAATGGCGATACCTGGAAAGGTAACAGTCCATGGTGCGCTCATAATTAGGTCTCTATTTTCTGCAATTAAAGTACCCCATTCTGGGATTGGTGCTTGGGCTCCCATGCCTAAAAAACCAAGTGCTGCAGTATCAAGAATTGCCGTTGAGAAGCTCAAAGTGCCTTGAACAATTATGGGCGCCATACAGTTGGGAAGAATGCTTATAAACATTAAGCGAGCTGGGCCAGCTCCAGCAACCTTACTGGCTGTAACGTAATCACGGTTTAATTCAGAAAGAGTAGAGGCTCGTGTTAATCGAACAAAGGATGGAGTGTAGGTAATTGCAATTGCAACCATGGCATTTAGAAGGCCTGGGCCTAGTATTGCTACTAGAACTAGAGCCAGTAAGAGTCCTGGAACGGCCATAATTGTATCCATTACTCTCATAATTAGAGTTTCAACCCAGCCTCCGCGGTATCCAGCTATTAATCCTAGTAGAACGCCGATCGACATAGATAAGACAACCACAACACAACCAGCAAGCAGAGATAATCTAGACCCATGAATAATTCTAGATAACATATCTCGACCCGCATAATCGGTTCCCAGAAAAAACTGTAGTTGCCCACCTTCCACCCATGCCGGTGGTAGTTTTGCGAATTCTCTATATTGTTCAGCAGGTCCATGAGGGCTTATCACATCAGCAAATAGAGCCATTAATATTACTAGAATTAGAAAAATTAACCCAGCAACGGCAGTTTTGCTTGCACTAAAATAAAACCAGAATTCCTGCCATTGTTGCACTCTTATTGAGGTTGAGGCGTTGGAAGTAGTGCTCATGATTTAGACTTTTGATGAAGGATGCGGGGATTTATAAAACCGTAAAGAAGATCAACGATTAAATTAACAATCATGATACTTGTTGCAATAAGCAGGAGGCCTCCTTGAACTGCAAAGTAGTCACGGCTGAAGACTGAAAAAATAATCCATTTACCGATACCTGGCCAACCAAAAATAGTTTCAGTAAGAATTGCTCCTGCAAGCAGTAATGAAACCTGAAGTCCAATAACTGTCACAACAGTAATCATGGCATTTCTAAGTGCATGAATTGCGACAACCCTGTATGTCGAAAGGCCTTTTGCGCGAGCTGTACGAACATAGTCCTCACTTAAAACTTCGAGCATTGCTGAGCGAGTTTGACGAGCAATAACTGCAAGCGGTATAGTTCCCAAAACTATAGAGGGTAAGACTAAGTGGTGTAATGCATTTAAAAATGAGCCTTTCTCGTCACTCAGTAGTGTATCAATTAGCATAAAACCGGTAACAGGCGGAACATCAAATAGAAAGGATAGGCGTCCAGAAACTGGGGTGAGGTTAAGAGTATTTGAAAACAACATGATAAGCAACAATCCCCACCAAAATATAGGCATCGAATATCCGGTTAAAGATATACTCATGATTCCTTGATCAATCCAAGTGCCTCTTTTGATTGCTGCGATGATGCCAGCAGGAATCCCAATAATAAGGGCAAAGAGTATAGCGCATAAACCAAGCTCTGCAGTAGCTGGAAAGAGTTCAAAAAATTCTTCAACAACTGGCCTATTAGTTATTAGAGAAGTTCCCAAGTCACCTTGAAAAATATCTCCTATATAGCTGAAGTATTGCTGCCATAAAGGCTTATCAAAACCTAGTTGTGCTAAAAGTTCAGCATGCCTTTCAGGGCTCACTCCGCGCTCACCAGCCAAAACTTCTACAGGGTCTCCTGGAAGTACTCTTATAAATCCAAAAGCGACTAAAGTAACACCAAAAAAAACTGGCACCATTAGCATTAAGCGGTTAATTAAAAAGCGAAACATAAAACCTTTTATGAGAATTGGATTGGCAGGCTAAATAGCTACAAGTCAAAAAATTGAAAGTAGCCATTAGGTCTAACAACACAAAAAATAATTTGGCGAAGACTATGAAAGCCTTCGCCAAACGTTATTTATTTCAGGTCAACACCATCATAAAAGATGTGACTTCCAAGTGGGTGAACTTTAAACCCAGTCACTTCTGCGCGAACAGGTTTAAACGCAACAGAGTGTGCAATAGTTACCCATGGCGCTTCCTCTTTGAATATCTCTTGAGCTTGTTCGTACAAAGTAGTACGCTCAGCTTGATCAGTTAATTGTCTAGCCTGATTTAAGAGAGAGTCAAATTCTTCATGGCACCAGCGTGCACGGTTACCACCAGATTTAGCAGCTGCACAGCCTAACAAAACGCCCATGAAGTTATCTGGATCACCATTGTCTCCAGTCCAACCTAACAGCACTGTGTCATGTTCGCCAGCATTTGAGCGTTTTAGGTATTCACCCCACTCAAATGTTACGATTTCAGCATCAACACCAACTGCAGCCCAGTCAGCCTGAATTAGTTCAGCCATAC
>JAPKEL010000024.1 GCA_028822065.1 Woeseiaceae bacterium
TTAATTATGATTCCGATTATGATGGTGGTGTGGGCATTAAAGGTAAATTCTAAGGCGAATTTATCTAATATAAGTAAATCTAAGGATATGTGTTATGAGTTTTTCGATATCTAAAAGACACCATTCAAAAATTGGCTCTCATCTACAGGGTGTTGAAGATATCTATAGTCTTAATAAACATGCACTTGGGCCTGGAGAGCTTGCAGAATCGGAATGGTTGGATGCTGGTTTAACAAATCCAGATATGACAAAGATTAGAGAATATCGCCTAAAACGAGTTCGTGAAAAACTGGTTGAATTTGACTGCGCAGGAATTCTGCTTTATGACCCATTAAATATTCGTTATGCAACAGACAGTACTAATATGCCTTTATGGACTTCCCATAATGCAGCTAGATATTCGTTAATCATGACAGAAGGGCCCGTTATTATTTTTGAATTTGATGCCCATGAGTTTCTTTCAAATCATAATCCATTAATAACTGAGGTCAGACATGCGATGACATATCTCTACTTTACTGCGGGTGACAAAAGTAAAGAAAAAGCTAAAATTTGGGCCTCTGAAATTTCTGATATTGTGAGAGAGTATGGCAAAGGTAATAAGCGATTGGCTATTGATCATTGTGCGCCAGAGGGAATTCATGAACTTCAATCTCTTGGCTTGATGCTTGCTAATGGTGAAGAGGTAATGGAGCTTGCAAGACTGATTAAATCAGACGATGAGATTGTTGCAATGAGGCGCTCTATTTTTGCTTGTGAGCGCTCTATAGAGCTAATGCGAGATTATTTTAAGCCTGGTATATCAGAGCAAGAGCTTTGGAGTCGTTTTCAGATGGAGGCAGTAAATAGAGGGGCGGAGTGGATTGAAACGAGACTTCTTGCATCAGGCCCCAGGGCAAACCCATGGTATCAAGAATGTTCTTCGCGCCCAATTCAGGCTGGCGAGTTAATGGGCTTTGATTCTGACTTGGTTGGTTCTTATGGGTACTGCACAGACATGTCAAGAACATGGCTTTGTGGTGATGAAAAACCAAATGAAGAACAAAAAGACATTTACACAATGGCCTATGAACAAATACAGTTTAATATGGAGATTTTAAAACCAGGGGTTACCTTTCAAGAGTTAACATATAACGCTAAAGAGTATTCAAAAAATGAGTTTCGCCATTACTCAGTTTTATATCATGGTGTAGGGCTTTGTGATGAATTTCCTGCGATACCATTTACTTGGGAGTTGAATGAAAATAGTTTTGATGGCGTTTTAAAACCAGGGATGACTCTTTGTGTAGAAAGCTATATAGGTCGTGTTGATGGTGGTCCAGGAGTTAAGCTTGAGGAGCAAGTTTTAATTACTGAAAAGGGCTATGAACTTTTGACTAGCTACCCACTCGAAACTGACTTATTGCGTTAATCTTAGACAGTTAAATGGATCTTAAAAAAGAAATTATCAGTAATAATAGTAAAAGCTTTTTCATATTAAATGCTTCAACTATACTGTCCATGCTAATAGCAAGATGGTGTAGCTCAATCACTATAACGGACAAGGCACAACAGCTTTAACTGATGGAGCAAACACGTCGTGGTTGGAAACTTTGTTGTAGGCGGTATTGGAGCGAGCAAAGGCAATGACTTGCAAATATAAAATAAATCTCGCAATCATTATTATAACTATCGCCATGACTAGTTGCGGCGGAGGTGAAGGAGGTATCAGCAATCCAGCAACTGCGTCCATATCAGCAAATTTCTCTAAAGTATTTCTAGGTAACTCTTTGGTAATCACATGGAATAGTACCAACGCACCTAATTGTCAAGCTTCAGGAGATTGGTCTGGCAATAAATTAACATCTGGCAGTGATACTTTTTCTATGACAAATCAAGGAAATCAAGTTTTTACTATTACATGTGGAGATGCATCTTCTGATGTTAGCGTTACAGTCAGTCCAGAAGACTTTGAGGGGTCCTGTGTAAATCCACACAGTGCAAAAATCAAAGAATCATATATAGGTAATTATGAACTACCCATGCCACAGAATCAGTTTGGAGAAGATCACCTCAGAGCAATTGGCTTCAAAGATTATGGAGTAGAGTGGATATATACTAATTACAAAAATCATGGTGAAAGTTGGGTTGATGATTGTACCCAAGAAGAATATGTCAAGTTAATGTATCGAACAACGTTACGACAATTAAAAGATCATGGGGTAAAAACTGCATGGGTATATAACTTTGGCTACTGGCAGGATTATCAAGCAGAGACTTGGCAAATCAATCATAGTCGAAAGCATCTAAGTGATTGGGTTATAGAATTCATTGCCAATACCGCAGAAGACTTGGGCATGGATATGCATTATGCATGGCAGTTCTTAGCATTAGATGATCAAAACAATCCTCTGTTCCCCTTTAATGGTCAAGTGTTTGTTGATATGTCTTTATTAAAAAGAATCATGGACTCACATGAAGAACATATATTATGGGAAGCAGATAGATTACAGCAATTAGGTGTAGCATCTATGTCAGCAGACTGGAGTGCTATGTGGGTATGCTTCTGTGGTCTAGAAAATGAAGCAAGTTCTTTTGAACGTGATGAACTTAAAAATTATTATATGGAAAGAATGGCATCTATCCTATCTCAAATCAAAGGCAGATTTGACGGTGAAGTGTACATAGGCGAAGGTATAATATGGAATGACTCACGTGTATTCAATGAGGCAGATGGCATTACTATCAATTTACCTAATCTGTTATATGATGATGAAGTAGCAGGTGCTACTGTGGATTTAATAGAAGAACGGGTAACAGAATATGTTACACAACTTTATGATATTTGGTCTTGTAACACACAACAACCATGTTGGGAATACACTACATATGAAATGCCTAAAGTTATCTGGAATATGTTTGCTCAAAGTCATGCATCATTCTTAAGTAAAGGTTGGGTCGAAGACGGCTTTTGTACTCAAGGAACTTATGACGATGTTTACTATGATGAGTGTCTGCAATACGCAGTGCCAACTGACTTTTCAGCACAAGCAATATTTATTGAGGGAATGTTAAGAGCAGTAGACAAACAACCTTGGTTCAAAACAAAAGGAACCACAGCAAGTACAGCATATTGGTTGTCGGATACACTTATCCCTGATGAGAATCAATATGGAGATTCATGTGGATTAACTTTTGGTTCATGTGGACGAGAAGGTTTTCCAAATATCTCACAATCAGTGAGAGGTAAGCCAGCAGAAAAAATCATTAAATATTGGTATAAAAGAGAATACGAAGCATATAACCCCGTCTTTATCGACTAACAATGTTCAACCACTACAAATCCAACACCCAGCCTTCACAAAGTTTTGTTAGTTGTGTAGGCTTGATTACAAAGGGAGAAATAAATGAAAAAAATAATTAAAACATTTTATATGACGACGATTTTCTTTGTACTTATAGGTATTGGTGGCTTATCTTCCACCATACTTGCGGCAGAAAACTCAGCCGATGACTTCTCCTACGAATTTTATTATAAAGTGAAATGGGGCTATTTTGACGAATGGATGGAGCTGTACAAAAAGAATCACTATCCCGTATTACAACGATTACAGGAATTGGGTCGCATCGTTCACATGGAAGCCGCCTATCCGATCGATCACGACGGCGAAGCCGATCGTTGGGATATTCGATTTACAATTGTCTACCCAGATGCGAAAACCGCCTACGAAGATTTCAATCGAACCGCTATCCTTGAAGAATTGTACCCTGATCAGGAAACCTTTAGAAAGGAGGAACAACGACGTTTCGAGTTGCTCGTTGAACACAAAGACATGATTATCTCATACGATGACCTGTCCAAATGGTAGGGAGCAATAGAAAACCTGATGATCGATTTGATGTGGATGATGCACCAATTACAAAAGGATCAAGCATCCAATGCCGAAGATTAAGCTGCTGTTATTTTGTTGATAGCATATAGCGAGTTCAAGATAAAATTTTATTTCTTAATTAGACTAGCCCTAAATTTTAAAGGGTCCATTAAAATTTTATTTCTTGATTCACCTACTTCATCAGATGTCATCGGAGTATAATTGCTTGGTAGTGTTTCTGAATTAAATTCTTCTAAAAGCCAATTTATAACTTTTGCCAACTCCAGATTATCAAGAGGTGTTCCAGATGATCCTGGTACACGAACTAAGTAACCACGACCCCCTTGTTTGGAAATCAAGTAACCCAAAGTATCACGCAGATCTGGAACAGCAGAGGGTAGTCCTGATCCATCCTCAAGATGGCATCCGCTACACCACAATAAATAATCCTGTCGTGGATCTGCTTTTACACCATTTGATATAATAATGACGAGGACGAAAAATGTGAAAAATGCTTTCAGCTATACTCTCCCTTAACTAACGCAATAGTACAATGGTAGGCTTGGCTTTCTGTACCAAAACACCACAAAATATTACTGGATTTGGATTGATAATAATGGGGCTTTTCTCTTTCTGTATTATGACAAGGACATCTATTGCAAACTGTTTTACCACAGCAATCGTTATAAGAAATTAGATAATCCTTATCATCAATAGGATTACGGCATGTGCCGATCCAAGTTACAAGTGATAATTCCGTACCCGGTGGACAGGATGTCGCTGAGCCCCCACAACAAGCACATAATGTTCCACCAATAGCGCAGTATCTCCAATAATCACAACTTTTTGGATCGCCTTCTTCCTCCAGTCCTTCAGCAGCTAAGGATCTAGCAACAGGTAACAATGGCAAAGAACTCATACCTAAAACACTCAAGCTTAGTTTCCCTAGAAAACTTCGGCGCGAAGTTAATCGTGCTAGCTGACGGCTTCCATGATCAGCTTTTTTATCAATCCAAAAATTTATCTTTGTAAATAATGTTTCTTTTTTCATGATAATTTCTCTCTTATTGATTGTTCCGAATTTTCTTTTACATAATCCTGTAAAGTTGCGATACCCGATTCCATCGATTCAACTAAACTCTCTAAATGTTCTCGAGAATTTACAAGCCCCTTACTTTTTAGAATGCCATCTCTACCAATTAATACAGCAAATGGTAGCTTACTAACTTGGTACTTTAAACCCAAAGGTTGCGAAATAACATATGGCAGAGCTTCAATTTTAAGATCTTTTACGTAAGCCTCATGTTGATTAATATTTTCTCCATCACTTGCGAAAACCAATTGCATCTGGCGAAATTCATAAGATGCAAGAGATAATGCAATAGGAACTAAAGATTTGCATATTGGGCAAGTTGGAGAAATAAACATTATTAGAGTAGCTAAATTTTTTGAATTAACCCCTCCAATTATAATTTTCTTGCCACTAATATCTTCCAAGTTCATGACCTCTGTTGTTTCTCCTATTTTAGGTCCGCTGGTGGGCAACAATGCCCCTGCTGGAGCTACCCTTTCATGCAGCACTCCTATTTGACGGGCTAAGGCAAAAACAAGGAATGATAAAGAAATAACTAGAATCCAAAGAATGCCATATGAAGTAATGAATCCGGTGTTCATTATTTGTTTCTCCATGAGTTAATAGCCGATCTATTTTTCACTAATTGAGTTGATCCAGCATATAAGGAAATTATACTTAAAAGAGAACAAAATATAATTACATAATCAAATATAACTAAACTTCTATTTTCTGAAGATAAAATTGGAAGAGCCGCTAGCAAAATTAAAATAACGTTACGAAATACCAGAAGCGGTGAAAGTAATGAATCGCCACCAGATGAATTATAAAAACTGCACCCACAATCTATATAGATACGTCCCCTTAAAAGATTAATCGTAATTGCACCAGCATATAACGATAAGAGAGCTATACTGCAATATGCGATAATCGCTAGGTTATAACCAAAAAACCATGCTATGCCTATCAAAAATTCAATTAATATCAATAATATTGCCAAGAAATTAGAGGGTAAAACGGTTAATAATTGGTAATCTTCTATAATTAATATAAAACGCTGGAGATCACTTAACTTATGCCAAGCCGAAGTCAGAAAGAGCATGGAAAACCCATACTGAACTATTGTCGATATCAATGGATCTATCATTTAATCAAAACCTAAAGAGAAGACCCTGTGGCCCAAATTCTTCAATAGTTCTTTCAAGTTTCATTTCTAAGGCATCGTACACTTGCAATACTCCACTTTCAGTGGATGCAATTAATTTTGGGTTTTCTCCACGAAGTACGAGAATATTGTTCCATCCCTTCTGAAGATCTCCCGAAAGATTCTTCATACCTATATCTTTCGCGTTCTGTTCTAAAGAGGATATTTTCTCGGAAGAATGTCGCTTGATTCTTTTTTGTTTATTGAGATCAAAAACCCATATTTCACTTCCAGGTTCATGATGCGTATCAACGCCACCTTGATGCATTAAAATATAAGCTAAATTAAGCTCACGATGTGTAGTCACAAAACTGCCTCCACCAGGCCGCCACTGCTCTTCAAGATCCTGATCAGTAAGAAGCGGCCAAGGCTCACTAATAATGATTCTAGATTCATCAACGGACACATTATAAGCAAGTCCTGAGTGGGAAATTAATATCCATCCTTTTTTTGTCTTTGCAACTCGATCGAAAACAGCATCATTTTCTACACTAAAAAAATTTTGACTACGAACTCGGTTTAATTCTTGCCCATCATCATCTAGTTGCATCATTTGAAGGGTTCCATCCATGCAAATCATAAGAAAGTCGGAGTTTTGAACTGGGAGCATCATAGCGCAACCTGGAGTAGAAATTTCTGCAACAAATTCACGATTTTCGATATCAACAATACTGAGCGATTGGGCTGGAACTTGATTATAAACAACTAAATGTTTTTTGTTATTGAGCAATTTTATGACTGGCACACCAAATACGCTTGCTATCTTATCAGGTACATCAATCTCTTCGAGAGGCAACAAGGTTTTCATATCATGAACAATAATTACATCTTCCCGTTTACCACGATATTTTCTTGCATAAAAAGATTCGGGGGTGTAAACCTCACCTCGACTTTGATTTACCGCTATTGATCCTCTTGTCGGTGCGAGCATTCCTAACATTTCACCACTAGAACTATCGAAAAGATAAGATCCATTTGCTGAGACATTCATAAACCAATTATCTGTTGGTTCCGAAAGAACTTCATGTGTTCCCTGTTCTGGTATCACATCAGACAAAGACGATGATATCCACATAATAAGTAACAACGGGATTAAACTAAAATTGTGCATAATCTTTCTACTCCATATCATGTGGAAATTAATTATTTATCACTAAAATTCAAATACTTTTATTCGGTGATTTATCTTGTGTATTAAAAAAAGAATCTTTGTAATCTCATTTTTAATATAGACCCCCACAAATTTATGTCAACAACTACTGAAAAAAGTGATTTAAATAAAAAATAAAACATTGCAATGTAATAATTGTTGGGGAAGATATTGTAGGAGTGTATGGACTATTTGATGATAGTTCTAAGCATCACCTATTTCCCAAAACCTTTTAATTTGTGTAGGCTTTAGGGGTGTTCCTCAAGAATTTAATTGCTATAACATTATTCGCTTTACCATTAGGCGCTTGCATCTATATAGACACGCCAATTAGTGATAACTCAGAAAAATCCGAACTGATTGTTGATGAACGATCATATAAACTTGGAGGTATTGGTGCTTTCGGTGAATTGGTAAATATAGGTATCAAAAAGTTGGCTTTAAGTGCCGCAACATCACCAGAAGATATGGACGTTATCATTGATGAAGCGAAAAATGTAGCAAAACGAAATAATGTCGAAATTTACAGAGAAGATGACTTTTTAGTCACAGACCTATTTCCTGCATCCGCCACAGAGGGTAAACATGTATTGCTAATATATCAAGGTGAAACTAAGCAAGAATATTTAGATTTGAAAGTACAAAAAGAGCAACTTATAGAATCAAATCAATACACAGATAAAGCCCGAAAAGAAATTGCCAGAAGATTTGGTGAAATGCTTAGTTATCCAAAATGGAAAATTGATGAGCTGATCAGCAGTAATGTCGGATGTTTATAAAGAGATGAGTTTGTTAATACCTACAAAAGGCTTTGCGGATTGTGTAGGCTGTTAGGATGCTTAAGAAACTAATCCTTTTTGCTTTATTTTTTATACTAGCCGGTAAATTAATTTCTGCCGAATACAATTCAGGTGGGGAAAATCCTGATAATGATAATGTTATCTATTACTTTGGTTATGGCTCGAATCTTGATGAAGATTATATGCGTCAATGGACACCAAGTTTAGAATTTGTTTCACTCGCTAGGTTGCCGAATTTTGAAATTCAATTTAGAAAATATTCCACAGATTTAGAGGGTGGAATAAGTAGTATCATCGAAAAACCAGGCGGCATGGTTCAAGGTGTTATCTATACTATTGAAAAGTCAGAAATGGAGGCGCTTGATATTTTAGAGGATGTTCCATTAGGGATATATAAACGTGAAACATTCAAAGTCGTTTCAAAGAATGGTACTTGGTACAATGCAGACCTATATCGTGTTGTCAATCCTAAAGGCCCGTTCACACCTTCGGTTAAATATTTAGGGTATATGATAAAAGGTGCAAAGGCACAAGGCATCAATCAATCTTGGATTGATTATTTGGAATTTTTACGCGAAGAAATCCTTAAGGATACAGGCATTCCAATGGATCAAGAGGAATAATATGCAATCTTTTGCTCGCTACAGGGTAATTTCTGCATTTTTATTTATATGCCTCGGTTATTCAGCTACTACACTTTCTTCTGAAAATTATTCAGACAATGATGTGCTATCACTGGATGGGATAATCAACGCATATTACGAGGTGATATCGGGTCCAAAAGGATTTAAATATGATACTAAAAAGGATCAGTTTATTCATGCACCTAACGCGATAATCACTCGATTTAATGAGATGGGTGAATTCCAACGTCACACATTATTGGATGAGCAAAAATCTTTACTAGAGCCTTATTCGGAAGGACTGTATGAGGTTGAAGTAAACCGGGTAGTCGAAGAATATGGGAGCATCGTTCATGTATGGAGTACTTTTGAAATGCGAGAGTCGCCAGATTCTAATGCGTTTTTGAGGGGCATTAACAGCATTTCTTTATATTTCAAAGATGACCGCTGGTGGATTGCATCGTGGTCTACTCAATATGAAGATGATATAAAAGTACCAGAAAAATATTTACCACAAAAATAGTTACACTAAGAGAAAATAATGATTCAGGATTTATCCACCATATGCTCATTATTATTTTCGATAATTAATTGGTATTTCAGATGCCAAGTAAAACATGGTTGCGTAGGCGGATGTTAGATATCTCATATCTGCGGGGATAATTTTATCAAACGTATCATTCGGTGTGTGGTGATATTTAAAATAGTCATTAGAATTTTGAGTAAAATTTAATGCAGGCATGCCTGCTTTTCCAAGAACACTCATATCGGAGGCACCTTTTGCATCGTTCTTATCGCTTAAACCAACTCCTAATGGAGCAATTAATTTATACATCTCTTTTATAATGTGTAACGAATCTGGGCCAACCCCAGGAACCAATGTATGTACTCTTCCGCCTCCACTATCAACTTCAGCTCCAAGAATATGTTTATTCATCTCATGTTGATGCCTTTCAAGATAGGCATTTACTCCATAAAAACCTATTTCCTCTCCCGAAAATAGAAGTACTCGTATACTTCTTCTTGGTCTGTCTTTCATTTGACCAATAAAAGCTGCTGCAGCCATCATTGAACCAACTCCAGCTCCATCATCAAGAGCTCCAGTACCTTCATCCCAAGAATCAATATGTGCACCCAGAACTAAATATTCATCAGGATGCTCTCTGCCGGTTATTTCACCAATAATATTAGCGCTTTCTTTTGGTCCAACAATTTCTGAAGTCAGATTAATCTTCATTAGCACTGGAACTTTTCGCGTTAGCATATTTTGAATAAGAATAGCATCGGGCGGTGAAATTGCAGCAGCTGGGATCTTTTTTATATCATCTTTATAACCATACCCACTTCCAGTATGGCTATAACGGTTATTATCCGTTCCTACTGAGCGAATAATGATTGCTTCAGCGCCTCTTTGTGCGGCTGTTACATGCCCCCTTCCGCGCGCTTTTGTGCCTTCACGGTATCTATTCATCCTTGAATTGGAAGGATTTGAATCAGACATACTATATGAGATAAATGCAATTTTTCCTTTTAAAGAATCGCCCACAGGAATCGCTTCTAGTTCGGCCATATTTTTAAATTCAACAATTTCTCCTACCAGATCACCATTTGTTCCAACGCTGTAGCCCAACGCTGAAATAACTATCTTATGTGGGTAAGGTGAAATAATTTCAGCACTAGCATCTCCACGAATCCACCCTCTATCAAGTGACACTGGCTCTGTCCAATATCTATCGAAACCTAAATGTTCAAATTTTTGCATCGCCCATGAAATAGCACGTTTATCCCCTTCAGTTCCCATTCGTCGTGGTCCAACTTCTGTAGTTAATGATTCAACAATCTCAATAGAGAGATCGTTGTTGATAGTCCTGTTACGAAGTTGTATGGCATTGTCTGCAATTTCTTTAGGAATTATTTTATAGTCAATATTGTTTAGTGGTTCGCTGAGTAATACAGAATGGGGGTTAATTACTAATGTAAATATAATTAACAAATAGCTTATAATTTTATTTTTCATTTAGGATTCCTCTTTTTTATTGTTATTCTCATCAATGAGGCTGTAGAACCAATCCAACCCATTACACATAAAAACACAAGCCACTCTAGGATCGGTAAAGCCCATATTTCTGGTCGATTTTTTAGAATCTCACTAATGCCTTGTCCATCTTCAGGGGAGGTCGGGAGAAACCATATGAACATAGCAAAAGCTAACATTGTTATCCCACTTGTTAATGCAGTAACTTTAGGTAATCGTGGTTGGTGGCTGCTTATAACATATAAGTTATAAGCAAGACACGTCAGCAAACCTGCATAGAAAAAAGTGTTTGCTACTAGGATATGAATTGCCAATTGATTCATAGGAAATATTCCTACAAAGCTCACAGATATACCTGTTACCAAGCCAATTATTCCTAAACCTACACCCCAGCTTCTGCCTATATAGATAGCTAATCCCAGCATAAAGAAAGCAGTGAGAAGGCCGCCTAGAATTAACCCTCCATTGAATATATGTGCAAGAGGAGATACGCCTATTTCACCTAACTCTGAAATAAAATGATTGAGAAAACTGTAAGTTTCATTCTGCTTTCCCACGTAAGATGTTCCTGCTATCAATGCACTTAAAAGAATAATACATATACCTGCTTGACCTACATACGAACTGGCGAAAATAAGTTTTCTCATAACTCAAGTCTAACTCCAACTGATGCATTTGCAAAACACGTGGTAAGCTTTTGTTATTAAATATAGGAGAAATAAAATGAAACAGATATTAATACTGCTATCACTGAGAGTTCTGAATGAAAGTAGAGAATAAACTTAGACTCAATGCAAAACAAATGGCAGGCTTTGTCATTGGAGACACTAATACTCCCATTCAGATGGTCAATTTATTAAAATTTAAAGACAAGGCTGCTTATAAAAACGAAAGAGAAACAGAGTTGACAGGGGAAGGGGCATACAGGATATATGCAACGGAGGCTGTAGATCATTTAAAAAAAGTTGGTGGAAAAATAATATATAGTGGGGTAGTCAGCCGATTGGTTATAGGAAATGTTGAAAAGCTTTGGGATTGGGTTGTAATCGTTGAATATCCGAATAGGAAAGCGATGCGATCTATGATAATGGATAAAGACTATCAAAAAAGTGAACGGCATCGAAGTGCAGGTCTTGCAGGACAGCTAAATATAGAAACCAAAACTCATTATTAGTTGTTAGCGGTCCTTGCAGACAGCCTGCGGACTGGCCGTACCTTCCCAATCAGGATCAGTCGCGCCTAACAAACGACCTTGATCATTCGCAATGAGATGGACGCGACCAAATGATGCTGCAGTGGTCACCTCAGTTACCTCAAATCCCGTGGAACGCCAGAAGCTTAAATCGTCACCCGTCCACCCGGGATTGCTCATTTCAGCGTCAAAGGCCATCAAGCGAACTACACGCTTATTGTTGTTATCAATGATTGCCGAAGGGTGTACCCGCGGCGCAGACAACGAATCAGCTAAGGTCTTTTTTTGATCAATATAGCGCGACACAACCTGCACAATGGCTGAGGGAATTTTAATGCCGCCAGCGGAACCTAGTGCCAGAACAACCTTGCTGTCTTTAGTCACGATGACTGGCGCAATAGCTGTCCTTGGGCGCGCACCAGGCTCTTGCGGCCCAGTTCTAAGATAACCCCCCATAGTGGCAGCATAGGTAAAGCCCAGTTTGGGGGTAGCCACTTTTGCTCCAAAAATTGGACCTAGAGTCTGGGTCATTGAAACGGTCAAGCCACTACAATCTTCTGTGACAAGATGAGATGTGTGTGCACCTGCATAACCCACCCAATCGGTTAAGTTTGGTTTTCTTAACACCTGTTTAGATATTTTGGTCGCCTGTTCTGGGGCCGGTAGATAAATTCTTTTAGACTGTTGGATGGCCCATTGTTTATCCACTAACTTGATTAAATCTTTTTCGTAATAATTGTCCGTCATAGATTCAATACTTATACCTAGCGCCTGACTGACGAGCAGAGCCCAATGCTGGTCTTGCAGATTCGAGAGATCATAAAGATCAAGAAGCATTAAAGCTTTTGCCACGAGACCACCACCACCGGGGGCCGCTAAGGTGTGCACAATATGGTCACGGTAAGGAATGCTGATGTAACGTCCAGGGAGAACGCGATAATCTTCAAGGTCTTGCGAGGTAATATAGCCACCATTACTGGCCATATCTTCACTTATTAATCGCGCAATTTCGCCTCTGTAAAATGCATCGGAACCTTCTTGGGCGATTTGCCTTAGCGTCATGGCCAATGCTGGCTGTTTTAGTATTTGACCCGCTTCAAAAGTAGTGCCATCACTCTGCAGAAAAGATTTAGTCATGCCAACATCTAGGGTTATTTGTTGTATCTTTGAGTTTTGTCGCGCAGCTTCGCCAGGCAATACAGCGAAACCACCTTCAGCTTGCCGTATAGCAGGTTTCACAAGCTCTGCAAAAGGCAAACTACCGTGCTTTTGGTGCATTGCCCCGAGCATGGCCACCAGCCCCGGCGTTGCCACTGTAGAGTAGCCAAAGGCGGGCATGTCGGCAGACTTAACGAAGCTTTTGGGTATTTCAGTCATACCGTTATACCCGTAAAAATTACCTTCTTCACTCCTTATAATTGCCAATGCTCGGCCGCCTAAGCCACTCATTGTTGGCTCAACCACAGACAGAACGAAGGACGCTGCAATAGCGGCATCAACACTGTTGCCGCCCAGCCGATACATATCATCAGCCGCTTGGGTGGCTAGTGGATGTGCAGTTGATGCAACCCCTATGCGTTCTAGATCTATTTTATTCGACGTTAGCGCTTCAGTGGAGGCCAATAATGTTAGCAATAACACTGATAGTAGATGAAACATGTTTAAGTATCCGAAACAGAAATTAAACGCCTAAAAAAGGAAGCTTGGAGCTTCCTTTTTTAGGCTTATATTACCTACATATCAACTCTAAGACTTAAGTTCATGTTTCTGCCATAGTCTTGGTGGGCATCAGCAAAGAAACCAAAGAATCTATCAGCTGTAGGCGCCCGTTCATCCATTACGTTTTTAACACCAAATCTAATCCGGGCAGACTTTTCGCCCATTTCAAATCTGTAATAAAGAGAAACGTCCATAGTTGTCATGGCGGGAATGACATATTTGGTTCCATCACTCAAGGTTAAGCTGCTTTGAGTAAAGCTGCCTTTTTTCAGGGCAGTAATTGAACCTCCCCAAGAATCCTTTTTCCATAATAACTTAACTGAATGTTTCTCATCATAATTACCATCGATGCCTAGCAAGTTACCAAAGCCTTTAAGGTTGATATACGCAGGGAGTATACCAGATGCCTGAGCGGCTTGGATAGACGCAAAGTTTCCAGTAGGGACCTGATCAAAGGTGTCGGTAAACGTTGCATTGTAACGCAAACCAAATTCACCAACCATCTTAGTATCAAAGTCATATCTAACACCAATGTCATGACCTTTAAGGGTTCGCTTCGCCATATTGATATATTCATCTACGACTCTGTAAGCTTGTCCCACAGGGCATATTCCAGCAGTGGAAAATAAGGCAATAACATCCTCATCAAGCGCATCGGTATCTCTGACTACCGCGGTATTACCGGTAGATGAAGCACAATTAGTATTACCGTTTGCAATCATCTGCACTAAATCTAAAACAGTGTGATTATCTCGACCAAATAGCCCAATAGTTTTATCTTTTTCAATCTCCCACTTATCGTAAGTAATAGTTAGCCCTTCAAACCGACTGGGTTGAATAACGAAACCGATAGAAGAGTTAATAGATTCCTCTGCCTGCAACCCTTTGGCACCCGTAGCAAAGCGCTGAATGGTGTACTTCGAATCTTTATCCATCCCCGATATAGCCTTATTTTCAGTAATATATTGATACACCGCATCAAATCGAGAACCAAAACGCGCTACCTGAGCCTGATTTATCTGAACTAAATTAGGCGCTCTAAAAGCGCTCTGCCATGAACCCCGCAACAACAACCAATCAGTTGGGTGGAAACCAACGGCAAACTTACCAACTGTGGCCGATCCAGCATCAGAAATAGACTCTTTACGAATCGCAAACTGCGCATCAATCCTCTCTGATACTGGTATCTGAAGTTCCGAAAAGATAGAGGTTGTAGACTTGCTGCCCACTGAATCTGTGGTTGGACTAGAACCTAACACGTCAGACACAAACGGAAACTCTGATCCATTGGCAGCAGCGTATTTTATAGTACCGTCTAATCTTGGATCTCTATCATCCTCGTAACGCTCTTTGCGATATTCATACCCAAGTAACATTGCGACAGGACCTGCTGGTAGCGAAAATGCTTCGTTGTTACTCATTTTGAAATCAAAAGAGGTTAACTCACTTGTATCGTTTCGATAGACATCAATCAATGCCCGCTCAATATTATCTCCGTTAATAGAGAAAATATTGAAAGCCGCGCTTGTGGAGTCCGCTAGGGCTGCAGTCAGCAAGTTATTAGAGATGCGGTTATTTGTGAGGTCATCAGTCGTCGCTTTAGAGTTGAGAATCGCCGATTCCCAGTCCCAATCGTTACTGAAGGTGCCTCTTAAACCAACAAGGAAGCGAGTCGTTCTTTTATCCGCATGAACCGTTCGGCCATATTTGGGATTTCGCATGCCATCAAGTCTGATCGCTCCTACGCCTGCTAGAGGGTTTGTCGCACCTTGAACTAACTGGTTGGTATAGTAATAGTCTGCACCAATATTGATGGGCGCAGAAGAAGACGTCCCAGCTGGTTCAATCTGTCTAAGTGAGGATGAACTATAGAAACCAACCTCAGAGAATAACTCTAGATCGTTATTTAACGTATGGTTAAAGGTCGCGAAAATATTGCTCCGCTTAACCGCACTTCTAAAATCACGGTATAAAGCGGGATTTAGGTAGTAATTATCAGAGGTGGTATCTGGTACTAAGCAGGTGCCATGACCAGTCTCGAGCGCTTTTGACCCGGCACACTTAGCATCACCACTAGGTAAAATCTGCATTTCACCCTTAGAATCAGTAAAACTATTCGTACCAGATTGATCTAATTGAGCATACTGGTAAGAATAAAGATTCCTAAAAGCTGTTTTGGTTTTCCAGAGTGAGTCATATGGTAATATCTTGCGATGGTCACCAACACCCCAACGCTCATCTTCAGTGGCCTTAATACTGTCACGATCATAGTAATCAACAAGAACTGTTAAGTGGGAATCACCGTCATTGAATGACTTACCAAACTTACTACTAAAGGTTACATCATTAGCGTTAAAGTGTTGGAAACTAGTTAGCTTAGTATTAAAGCTAAGGCCTTCGTAGTTAGTGTCAATTACATTATTAATGACACCAGCCACCGCGTCTGCTCCATAGATTGCAGAGGCGCCATCTTTTAGAACCTCTACCCGTCTCATGCCCGAAGTAGGGATTACATTAGAGTTTACACTTAGTGTTGGCACGTAATCACCGCCAAGTAATTCTGTTTGGTAGCCGGCAGCATTTACTAGTCGACGACCATTAAGAAGAACCAGCGTATTTCCTACACCCATATTTCTTAGGTTGTACGATCCAATATCGCCACGTACTGAGTTAACACCACCGGCAAAAGCCTCTGCTTCAGTGAAGTAGTTAATACCCATTTCGGCCATATTTTCCAATAGTTCCTCGCCTGAATCTAGTGCAAGAGCATCAATATCATCCGCTGTAATAATACTTACTGGCAGAGCGGTGTTAATGGCCGCGCCTTTGATCTGCGAGCCTACAACAACTATCTCTTCCAATAGCTCTTCTTCCTGAGCCACAGCATAAGTGCTTGCAGTTATAGCTGTTAAAATGGCCAGTGTTTTGAATACAATCGATTTTTTGTTTGGCTTAAACATGTTGTACCTTCTTGTTGATGTATTTAGTTAATTGGTAAATTTTAAATTAAAAAGTAGATTTATACTCTATGGCATACCATAAATTCAGCATTTAAGCTAGTTCTAGAATCAAATCATAGCTTCATCAACCTCAATTTTCACACGCAAGTGTGTTAGTGGTGGCAGACTGTCTCCTCACCTAGATGCTTTGACTTTCACTGCAACAACAGTTGACTTAAGTGAGAACAGCACCTTCATTGAAGGTTTGTATATTCTCCGACTACAATCACTTGAAACGCTTCCGGGTGCATATAATCATTTGCGACCCTTAAAATATCTTCTTTTGTTACAGAACGAATCCGCATGGGATAAGATTTTGAGCGGTCATGATTGCCATATCTTAATTTCTCAATTGCAAATGATCTGGCCAATGCATTTCCGTCCGTAAACTTCATTTCGTAAACACCGTCTGCAAGAGCATTTTGGGCAATCATTAATTCCTCGTCGCTAACCAACCCTTTTTGTATTCCATAAATGACGTCCATAATATTGTCATGAAGTTGTTTTGTGACATCATGCCGACTTGAAGTATGGAAGCTATAGCTTCCAGAACCGTCCCATTGATCTTCAATATATCCACTAGCATCATTGGTCAGGCCATATTTGTCTCTGGTTTCAATAAACATTCTGGTCCAGAAATGTCCCCCGGCAAGAATATAATTCATAACCTCAAATGCAGCTTCATCCTTAAAGAGCACCTGATCGAGAGGTTGCCCTATCACCACCCATGTTTGGAGCTTATCAGCAGGGAAATAGTGATGTTTATTTTTCTGATATTTTATGATTGGTACATTCTTGTGGTTAGGAGGTGTTTTATCAATTAACCCTGAAAACTGAACTTTTAGTTTCTTTTGAATAACCTCTTCATTAATATCACCTGATACGGCAATGGTCATATTACCAGCCATAGCGTAAGCAATATAAAATCTTTCCACATCATGAATTGAAAGGCCTTCAAAATCACTTGATACTAACTTCTTTCCCAAAATATTGTCTTTAAGAATAATGTCATGAAATTTACGAACGGCCACACTGTTTGAGCCATCAATAATGACTCCATTTTTGTTTACCTCAATCTCTTTGATCGCTTTTTCTGTAGCGGCTTTAATATTTGCTTCTGTAATATTGGGTGATTTTACGATGGCACTCAAAAGCTTAAAAGCTTCTTCCAGATCTTCAGTTGGAACATTCAAATTAATCTCAGTCCACTTATTATGGAGTATAACTGAATACCTTGCCGTCATGCGCTTTAGAGCTGCTTTAAAGGCCGTTGGAGACATATTCTTAGGACCAGAGTTAAGGAAGGCTTCAGCTAAGACTTCAGCGGCTCCTTCTTTGTGCCCATCAATTTTACCAACTCTTATAAAAGCACTTAAAGATACAAGTGGTACTCGATCTTCTTTTGCCACATAAGCAACTAAACCATTATCCAAGGAAACCTGGTATTTAGCAGGGTCAGGTCTTTTGAATTTGCTTTTTGGGATTTCCATATCACGAGGATGAATTAATTCTTGCCCTAAAACTTGAGCACCCAATGGAAACATCAATAAGCTCAGAATCAAGCATGACGTTTTTAATAAATGTCTCATTGACTTGCTCTTTTTGGAATGACTGTACCAATGGAACGATTATCGGGAATGAAATATTGTTTAACCAAGCGTCTAACATCCTCTACCGTTGTTCTGTCTCTGGTTTCAAGATAAGGTTTTAGGGTTTTCCAGCTATCCATAACTTCAAAATGCCCAATATGAAAATTAAGTCGGTTGGGGTCTGCGGCCGCTCTATACCATTCGGTACGTAAGGTTTTTTGTGCAAATTTTAATTCTTCATTTGAAATATTTTCTTCTGAAAGAAGTTCAATCTCTGCCAGCATAGCTTCCTCACTTGCATCAAGTTTTTCAGTATCTTCGTAGAGTGCTGCAAAATGGATCGAGCTGGGAAGGCCATAATTATTGGTATGAACGACCATTGTATTAACATTAACATTTCCGCCAATTTCCTTGTCATCAAGAGTTTTTTGAAGTCGATTCAGCATAACTTCTTTGATAACATCGAAATAGGGTTTGTCCGGATGTCCGACACCAGGAATTTGATATCTTAATTCAACCCGTGGACTTAATTTATTATCTCTGTATATCAGCCTTTTTTCGCCTGAAGGGAGGGGTTCCTGCCCATAGTAACGAGTCGGTTCCGGTTTGCGCTCTAAACCACCAAAGTACTTCTCCACCTTTAGAATCATTTCATCCATAGTGACTCCGCCAATGAGAACTAAGGTGGTGTTATTAGGTATAAAATAGGTGTCATAAAGATATCTTTCATACTGGCGTGTGTAATTTTTAAAATCGGTCATATAACCTTCGGGATTATATACATTTGAGGTCCTACCAACGAGGGCTTCCATAGTTTCCAAATAGCGACTATTTAATCGATTTAGAAAACCAATCCTCTGTTCAACTAATATCATTCTTTCAGCGTCAAACTTACGGAAGATGGCATTTGTCATACGGTCCGCTTCAATTCGGAAAAAAATATCGATCCTGTTAACAGGTAGTTCAATATCAAAATGCATATATTCCTGCTCAGTTGAGGCGGTTAAACGTGTACCACCAAAACCCTGATACCATTTCATGGTGATGCCTTCATCGGTCAAGCCTTCCACCTTCCTTTCCAAATCATCAATATGCTTCTGAAGTCGTGTCAGTTCTGGTGTTGTTTGCTTGTGCTTATAATCATGGAAAACACCCCTTTCACGAAAATCATTTCTAGCGCGGTTAAGTTCGGCGATCATGGTTTTTTCAGTAGCATTTATTTCATCAATAAGAAGCTTCTCAGTTTGCCAGTCTTTGGCGCCTAGTGTAGGTGTACCTTTGAACATAAGATGTTCTAGGAAGTGCGCTGATCCATATTCGCCGGAAATTTCATTTAAGGCGCCCATATCGGTCCATATTTTTGCCGCAACTCTAGTGTCACCCGGCCTTTCTATCACAAGCAATTTTAGACCATTTTCAAAAATATGCTCTTTGATGGGTAGGTCATACTCATAATCCTGCGCAGTAGCATTTGCACTCACAAATGCTAAAGTCATTAGTATTCTTATTATAAAATAGCTCATATTGAGAGTCCTGGAATTATTCCTCCATCTATTAATGCATTAGTGCCTATATCGTTTGCAAAGTACTATTTTTTCGTCATTATTTTTAGTGGCCCAACAGCTTCAGCTTCTTTAATATGCTTCTTAGTCGCTTCACAATCCCAATCAATTTTTGTAGTAGCGTTCAATCTTAAATGGTTTTCTTCTATAAGCTCTTTGCCAAATTTCTAACCTTGTCCATATGTATTTCGAATTTTTCTTTAGTCATATTAGGTAATACAGAATAAAATCTAAGGTATTTAGTTCTTAATCCACCTAATTGAAAAACAGCCCTTTTGAGTCTCCTGTAGGGAATATTATCAAATATAGAGAAATTAAAATAACTTATCATTGGTCCACCATAAGTTATTGATATAATACCAATTTTCCCTTTCATTGCCCCAGGAACGGTATACCCATAATTTTTAAAAAACTTACTTTTAGGAAACATTGAACGATAAGAAAAGAACCATTTTGGATGCAAAACCCAGTCAATCCAATTTTCTAGAATGGTATTCAATCTTAAATTATGACAAGAACCTATTAGAAACATTATATCAGTTGATTCTAGTCTTTTTCTGTAATCAATTACAAGCTGAGGTGGTGGATTGAGATCTGAATTATAAAAAGGAAGTTGGTTTTTCTCCTCAAATAAATTTACCAAGTCTATCTCGTGATTATTTTTTAGGGCTTCTGTGATGAATGTATCTCTTATGGAGGCATTAAAAGATGTTTTTGAATTATGATGCCCAAAAACGATAAAGATTTTCATATTGATGATTCTACCGTTGAAGTTATTCTATTTCAAAAGAAAAATATTTAACCCCATAACTGTTGCTCCTTCATTTCATTCAAATAGGCTCTACCATGGGGAGTGCCAAGAAAACAGATGTTATTATGCCTGCTTTTTAGTCGATTAATTACTTACTAAGGAGCTGAAAGAGTCAGTTCCGCGTTCCTTGGTTCAAATGTGAAATCACCCGAATAAACCTGCCCTGTTGGCATTGCCGTAACGATCAAGATCGTGGACGACTGTTCGGGAACAGTAAAACTGGATACCACCTGGGACCCCTCTGCCGTAGAAATATCCCAACTTATATCCGACTCATCGCTGACTAGATCTATACCCAAAGAGATAACAGAGCCAGTTGGGTTTTCCAGTCGGAAGTAATTGGCCCCAAACAGCATGCTATTTACACCTATCGTAATCGGCATTGTTAGTGGGTCAATAACGGCATGTGCTACTGGATAGTCCCAATCTGCCCCACTAGCAAAATGGGCACCATCGTCATATTGACCCAAGAACCAACGCCACTGCATAAACCCAGTAATGGTTTCCTCGAATGTAATACCACGGTCACTCAGAAGCACTGAACGCAATGCGTCAATATAGTCAGGTCGATCTTCATCCGGGTTATTTCGATTTGCTAGCCAAACTCGCGCGATAAACGATAAGTCGCTCGGGAAATATCGCTGTTGTAGGTAATGTAAATAAAGGGACGCACCGTACATATACAAGGTTTCGTCATCAGTATTTTCACCGTTTTTGGACCATGCGCTTCCAAAGAGTGAAGACTCCGGCCAAGCTTGAAAGTCTTCCAAATAAGGAACCCAATCATCTTGTAATCCCTGGGATACGGATTCGGGATAGGCAAAAGCCTCGGCAAAAGACGCACTCATCTCATAAAAGACTGAGCTATCGTACATACCCCAGTCATCACTTGCCTGAACCGCATGATTAAACTCGTGGGCCACATAGGTGTTAAGATATTTATCTTCGTTTTGAATCACCGTATATGTCGTCCAGTCGTCATGCTCTGTTTCCGGATTTGGCTCTATGTCGGCCACGTAAGCACCACCGGACCACCCTCGCCAAATAAATACATCATAGCGCCCATCCGATCCACATTTACCGCCATCATCCAGTGGGGCTGAAAAGCCGAGGCTATCAACCTGCATCGCCCATGATTCATCCAGAAAGGTAACTATTCTTGTTGCTCGGTCCCCGTCTTCAATTCTTGAATAATGCACATCCATTGGGTATTGACCAGACTTTTGGGTAAGCGGCCAATATTCGTTATCAGAACAAGGGTCTGCAGATTCTGGGATCTCTCCACAATACTCCGAACTTGGATCACAGCTCAGTACTGGTGTTGGCGTTGGTGTAGGAGTTGGTGTAGGAGTTGGTGTTGGCGTAGGAGAGGCATAGTCGTTATCGCCTTCATAACCGCCTCCGCCTCCACAAGACGACAAAAAAGAAATTAATGTTACGTAGAATATTAGTTTCATAAGATTATAGATTCAAAGAAAATGTAATCATACATGTTTGAAAACAATAAATAAGAAGTGGATCTATAGATGTAAATCTTCATCCGTTTCTCTTTAGCATCCAGTTCTTCCATCAGTGTATTGAGCAAAGCACGTGGTATGCTTTTGTTATTCAATACAGGGGAAATAAAATGGGAAAGAAATATCTTCAGAAGAGGTTGCGGAAGAAGGAAGAAAGGCTTAAACAAAAACTAAAAGAAAAAGAATTGGCTAAAGAAAAAATGGATTGTGGTTGCGGAAGAAGCCCAACAGGTAAATGTATTGGTTGGCACGCACTCTCTGAAGAAGAGTATCAGGAAAAACTAAAAGAATATAAGGACAAAGAATTGGCTAAAAGAAAA
>JAPKEL010000025.1 GCA_028822065.1 Woeseiaceae bacterium
CCAAATAATCCCAGTGGAGATAATTCAAGAAAGAAGTGCTATACAAAAACAGGCCGCCACAAGCATTGGTGCCGATAATACCAATCAAATTCTATTTGGTGATTTACATGTTCATACTACTCTCTCATTTGACGCATTCTTAGGTAGCCTCCCAATGCTTCAAGGTGAAGGCTCACACCCACTTGCTGATGCATGTGATTTTGCTAGATTTTGTTCCGCTCTTGATTTTTGGTCAATTAATGATCATGCCGAAGCATCCACTCCCAGACGCTGGTCAGAGACCGTAACTTCTATCCAACAATGCAATGCAGTTGGTGGTAATGGTTCAAATCCAGATACTGTGGCTTTTCTTGGCTGGGAATGGACGCAAGTAGGAGCCACGCCAGATACGCATTTTGGTCATAAAAATGTAATTTTTAGAGACATTGACACTGAAAAAGTCCCTAAACGTCCTATACATTCAGCGGGTATTGCGAATTCCGCCTTAAGAGGCTTGCCACTAGAAAATGGACCCCTTCTATTCGCACTAGATCCCAATCAAAGAATGTTAGATTTTAATTTATATTTGCATGAACTCAGAGAAACCAAAGAATGTGAAACAGATAAATCAGTTTGGGAGCTTCCCAGTAATTGCCGAGAAAGCGCTGAAACACCCTCAGAATTGTTTTCTAAATTAGATGACTGGGGATTTGAATCGATGGTTATCCCACATGGCACAACATGGGGATTTTATACCCCGCCTGGCAGTGAGTTCAACAAGCAACTCATTGGTGATCAACATGATCCAGATAGACAAACTCTCCTTGAGATTTTTTCAGGTCATGGTAACTCAGAAGAGTATCGTGACTACCGAGCTATTGAGATGAATGCAAAACAACAACCCATCTGCCCTGAGCCCACCGACAATTACCTGCCTTCTTGTCACCGTGCTGGACAGATCATTGAGGCACGTTGTCTCGCTCTTGGTGAATCATCAGCAGAATGCTCAATAAGGGCAGCAACAGCAAGACAAGATTATGCCAATGCAGGTACGGCAGGACATTTAGCCATTCGTGGAGAAGATCCGGAAGATTGGTTAGACTCAGGCCAATGCAAGGATTGTTTTATACCTGCATTTAACTATCGACCCGGTGGATCTGCTCAATATATTACAGCGTTGACAAATTTTGATGACCCAAATAATCCCCGTCGATTTCGTTTTGGTTTTATGGCATCCAGTGATAATCATTCAGCCAGGCCGGGAACCGGCTATAAAGAGTATTCCAGAAGAGGTATGACGGAATCGGTTCTTGGACCTGCAACAGAAAATGCCGAAAAAGCTTTTCGCTTTAATGATGGTGAGCCCATTGCTTCAAGTGATGATGTGGACGTTGGATCAACACTAATGACCGGGAGAGAGGATCTTAATTTAATCAAAACAACATCAAAAACAAGAAGATTGGATATTGTCGGCCTGATGATCACTGAAAGAGAAAGACAAGCATCCTTCTTTACCACGGGAGGCTTAATTGCGGCTCACTCAGATGGTAGGGATAGAAATTCCATATGGGAATCAATGCAAAAGAAAGCTGTGTATGGCACCAGTGGGGATCGAATCTTACTTTGGTTTGATATGAAAAATTCTCAGACTACACAGCCTGTTAGTATGGGCGATGAAGTAATGATGACCTCTGCTCCGAAATTTGAAGTCAGTGCTATAGGCGCCTTTGAGCAAAATCCCGGATGCCCTGAATACACTTACAATGCTCTAACTCCAGAACGCCTAAATAATTTATGTCGTGGTGAATGCTATAACCCATCTGATATCAGAAAAATAATTACACGTATTGAAGTTATTCGAATCCTTCCACAAATAACGCCTAATGAAGATATCTCTGGGCTCATTCAAGACCCATGGAAAACCATTGTATGCACTCCTGATCCAGATGGTTGTACAGTCGATTTTATCGATGAAGAATATACCTCGCTTGGCAGAGATGCTGTTTATTATGTCCGAGCCATTGAAGCACCAAGTCCCGCTGTCAATGCTGACAACTTAAGATGCGAATATGATGAAAATGGAAACTGTAAAAAAGTAAATCTTTGTTACGGGGATCGACAAGGTGATATGAATGATGATTGTCTAGCCCCTAATGAAGAACGTGCTTGGTCTTCACCAATTTTCGTAGATTGGGGTGAACCTTTAACACAAGCTTCGCTTCAGAAATAAAACCATTCTTCGAACTGCTCATAATGGAAAAACAAAGCAACAGGAATTTTATATGGTTAATTGTTGGTGGTTTATGCGGATTGATGTTTGCTGGTTATGGCATGTTTACAAGAATTGGTATTACCTCAGATTTTGAAACAGGAGTCATTGCAACGGTCAATAATACCACTATTGCTGAGGAGACTTACCTACGTGCCCTAGATAGATATAACAGTGACACAAGAGATCCACTTAATGATGATGATCGTAAATGGGTATTACAAAGACTGATTGAAGAAGAACTGCTTGTTCAACGAGCTTTAGACCTAGGCATGTTAAACACGGATAACGATGTAAGAGGTGCCATAGTGAGAGCTTTAATCGCCTCGCTGAATAATGAAGCAGCAGCTGTCAGTCCAAGTGAAAAAGATCTCATTAATTACTACGAAGCACACAAAGAGCGATTTACCTATCCAGCTACTGTTGCAGTAAACATATGGACCGCAGATACCAAAAGAGATGCTCTTTTATTGCAGCAGAGCATCGAAGAAAATACAGGACCTCTAAAACTTAAAAATACTCGCTTTTTGAAAAATATTCCTGACGGATTATTAACCATTAATAAACTTAGAGAGTATGTTGGTCCATCGTTGGTATCTTTGATCTTGGCTGGTATGGAAAAAAAGGTTGTCATGCATTCTTCCCAAGGAAGATGGTATATCGTTAAAATTAAAGAAAAGCGCGACTCTATAACAGAACCTTATGACGATATTAAATATCAAGTTCAAGCCGAATATATGAGGTTTGAAGCTGATCGAATACTTAGAGATTACATCAATAATTTAAAAGATAATGCAGCTATTAAAATAATCGATCAATACGATGAATAAAATTCATTTGATCTCAATTTTATCTTTGTGTTTTTTTTTAAGCCTAACTTCAACAACCTTTGCTCATAATAAAAGTGAGAGTTACTCAAACTGGAATCTAAATAAGGATAAAATCACAGGAATAATCACTATACCCAGTCATGAGGTAACTCGATTACCCGAAGTAAAAATTAGTAATGTATCTCTGGCAGAAATATTTTTAGAACACGCTAAAGCCAACATAGATATTTATAATGAAAATCAAAACTGCTCACTTCAATCAAATAACATTCTTAATTCAACTGAAGGATTTATTAGGATTGAGCTGCAATATAATTGTTTAAATATAACGTTACCGCGAATCCACTATAGAGCTATATTTGAAACATCTCCATCTCATACTCACTACGCTAAGATATACAAACAAGGACAAATGATCTCGGAACTATTGATCAACAATGCCTCAGGTCCTTGGGAAATTAACCCTGAGATACCAAGGAAAGCCAATCAATCTTTTTTGAGTTTCTTTACGCTTGGTATGGAACATATTCTTGGTGGTTATGACCATCTAGCATTTCTACTTGGCATACTCTTGGTGGCTCATACAATCTCAAGAAGCATTATGGCTATTACCGGATTCACAATAGGCCATAGTGCCAGTCTGCTGGCAGCAACTATCGGTTATGTTGAAACTAATGGACGAATTGTAGAAGTTTTTATTGCGTTCACGATCATGTTAATAGCAATAGAATTCACTAATCGAGAAAAAGATCGAAACCCATTACTTTTAAATATTTTTTCGCTGCTCTTACTTAGCTTTGGTTTAATGGCGTATTTATTCGATAGGATCGAATTTCCCGGCTTTATGGGTTATTTGGGATTAAGTATATTTACATACTGCTATCTGAGTCTTAAAGCATTACTGGTAGCTTCAAACCCCAATAAAACAAAATATCTACTCCTCATAACTGCTATTCTTTTTGGCTTTATCCATGGACTTGGTTTTGCAGGTTTTCTAATGGATACCGGTATCGTGGGAAGTAATTTACTTTGGCCTTTATTGGGCTTTAATCTTGGTCTTGAGTTTGGACAAATAGGTATCGTCACATTGAGTTGGATTATTTACCATCATTTCAAGGGTCTTATTAGGGAACCGTTGCCCTCTTTAGTATCTGGTGGTTTATTTGGCCTTGGTTTTTTCTGGTTTATGACCAGGACATTCACGTAGAAAATAACTGAAGATGAACTTCACTTTTTTATAAAAAATGATATAAATTAATATAATATTAATGCTCAATAGTGACTGAGATAAAAAAGGAGTAACAGATGGAGAATGCAGGATTTATTACACTGCTACCCACTTTCGTGGTTCTTTTAATGGCTATTCTTACCCATCGCCCAGTCGCCGCAATCATTACTGGTGTTTTAGTTGGTGTATTACTGAATACTCCAGAAAATATACTCGGCTCTTTTTCTGAAATTACTCTTTCGGTCATGGAGGATCCACAAATTGGATGGGTAATAATGGTCTGTGGCTTAATGGGCAGTCTTTTCTATCTATTAATTGCAACAGGTGGTGTTGCAGCTTTTACAGAGACTATGGCCAAAAAAGCCAACACTAGAAATAAATCTTTACTGGTCACTTGGTTTCTCGGACTGACTATGTTTTTAGATGATTACTTAAATGCCATTGTTATAGGTAATTCTATGAAAAAAGTAACCGATAAATTTAAAGTATCGCGCTCTATGCTTGCTTATGTTGTTGATTCTACTGCTGCACCGACATGTGTTTTGGTCCCTATATCTACTTGGGCTGTATATTTCTCTGTGTTACTCGAATCAAATGATGCGATACCCTTGGGTGATGGAATGAGTCACTATATTGCCGCCATCCCTTTTATGTTCTATCCAATTATTGCTCTTCTTCTCGTTCCTCTGGTTGCAACCGGTCGACTCCCCATCATTGGGCCAATGAAGAATGAGGAATTAATTGCAAGTCAGGCAAGTCATGCTGAAAAGCACGCTGAAGAAGAAAATCATAAAAATCCAAAGCAAATAGCTAATATGTGGGCTTTTATCATTCCCTTGATCGCTCTGATCGTATTTACATTATTAAATGATATTGATTTATTGCGAGGTATTATTGCGACATTAATGCTGACCGTACCAATCATGATAGGCTTAAAGTTAATTAATATGTATGTTGCCTTGGATGCACTGCTTGAGGGCTTTAAAATTATGATTCCACCTTTGATGATCGTTGTTGCAGCTTTTATGTTTAAAACCATCAATGACCAATTAGGTTTTCCACAATTTATTATGGAATCAGTAAAACCCTTTATGTCGCCCACTTTATTTCCTGTAATCGTCTTTATCTCAATGGCATTTATGTCATTCGCAACAGCCTCAAATTGGGGAATATTCGCCATTGCAATACCCATAGTGATGCCTTTAGGTATCGCTTTAGAGGTACCCCTTCCTTTAACAATAGGAGCATTACTCTCAGCGGCTTCTTTTGGGAGCCATGCCTGCTTTTATACAGACGCTACCGTGCTCTCAGCACAAAGTTGCGGCATTAGTCCGATGAAGCATGCTCTAACACAATTTCCCTATGCTCTAATTGCTGCAGGGGCTGCAGCGATATTTTATATTGCTTATGCTTATGTAGTAGTATGATATTCATCTACCACTAAAATCCACAAAAATTGATTTGAGCAAAATAAAGATTGCAAAATTAAGCAATGATAAGAGGGCGATTGAATAAGCATGAATAAAGAAATTATAAATAACGCCATAGAAACGAGCGATGATTATCTTGACAGTTTGCGTAATCGAAATTTAAACGTCTATTATTTTGGCGAACTAATAGACGAACCCATCGATCATCCAATTATAAGACCTTCAATCAATGCCGTTGCAAAAACGTATGATTTAGCTACTGAAAATCCAGAAATTGCCACGGCTATTTCGCCATTTACCAACAAAAGAATTAATCGATTTTTGCATATTGCTCAGTCCCCATATGATGTGGTTATGCAAAATAAAATGCAGCGAAGACTTGGGCAATTAACAGGTACCTGTTTCCAGCGGTGCGTCGGAATGGATGCATTAAATTCCTTATTTTCAGTGACCTATGAAATAGACGCAAAATACAGCAGTACATATCATGAAAAATTCAAAAATTTCATTGCTATGGTTCAAAATGGGGGTTTTGTTATTGGCGGTGCTATGACTGATGTTAAAGGAGATCGTAGTTTAGCGCCACATCAACAAGATGACCCTGACCTATATGTACATATCACTAAGAGAACTGAAGCAGGCGTATTTATCAGTGGTGCCAAAGCACATCAAACAGGGTGCTTAAATTCACATTGGATGATAGTCATGCCGACAATTCGATTGGGTGAGAAAGATAAAGAATATGCGATCGTTGGAGCGATCCCAACTGATGCTGAAGGAATTACATATATCTATGGACGACAATCCTGTGACACTCGCTCATTAGATGAGGGTGATATTGATGTAGGGAATGCAAAATATGCTGGACAGGAAGCCATGGTCATTTTTGATAATGTCTTTATTCCAAATGAGAAAATTTTCATGAATGGTGAATACGATTTTGCGGCTATGCTTGTGGAGAGATTTACTTGTTATCATCGTAGAAGTTATGTTTGTAAATCTGGTGTTGGAGACGTCCTTATTGGTGCCGCCGCTGCTGCTGCAGAATATAATGGTGTTGAAAAAGCATCGCATATAAAAGACAAACTGACGGAAATGACACACCTCAATGAAACCATCTATGCCACTGGAATAGCAGCAAGTTATCAATCTCACGCAACCGCTTCTGGTGCTTATATTTGTGATGACATGCTGGCAAATGTCTGTAAACATCATGTGACAAAATTCACCTATGAAATTGGCAGATTGGCTCAAGATATCGGAGGTGGATTAGTTGCCACATTGCCTTCGCAAAAAGACTTCGATCATCCAGAAATTGGAATTTTATTAAAAAAATATCTAAAAGGCCGCAAGGAAATACCTACAGAAAATAGAGTTCGAATATTACGATTAATAGAAAATATGACTCTAGGTAGAAATGCGGTTGGTTATCTTACGGAGTCAATGCATGGAGCTGGCTCACCTCAGGCACAAAGAATCCAGATTGCACGTGAAATGCAAATCGATTTCAAGAAAGCTTTGGCGCTTGAACTCTCAGGGATAAAAAATACCAATACTGACAAATTAACTGATGATATTACAGATTATTTTGCACGAGTATTTAGTCCACCAGAAGTTTGAAAACCTGGTCTTGCTAATAAAGCCGAGGATACCCTTTCAGGCTTTTTTTATACAGACCGATTAACTGGAGTACTGCTAATATGAAAAGATTAATGGATCATCTGGAAGGGACAAATATTCGCCTTGCGGTTTCATCGGCAATACTTATGGCCTTGTTCCTTGTATTCATCTTAACCAGCCCAGATCTAGTCAATGATTTTGTGATGTATTGGCAAGCATTAATAACCAGCTACTTTTCCAGCTACCTTATATGGATTGTCACAATTGTTACGGTCTTTACTCTGCTCATCATTGCTTCACCATACGGTCACATCACATTGGGTAAAGATGGGGAAAAACCCGAATTTACTAGATTCTCATGGTTTTCAATGCTATTTGGGGCAGGAATTGGTACTGGCATTCTTTTTTTTGGCGTAGCTGAACCTATTTTACATTTACAGCAAAATCCATTCCTTGCTCTAGAAAATATTCAGCCGCTCACAGCTGAGGCGGGTGTAATTGCTCAAAGAATAACCCTATTTCATTGGGGTTTGCATGGCTGGGCGATATATTCTGTTGTGGGTTTATGCTTAGGATATTTTTCTTTTCGCAAAGGGCTTCCCTTAACTATTAGATCCTCATTACATCCATTTATTGGTGATCGCATCTATGGATTGACCGGAGATTTCATAGATTTATTGGCGGTATTTAGTACCTTATTTGGTATTGCTGTAACGCTAGGTCTGGGAGCTTCACAAATGGCCAGCGGCTTAGAGTATCTTTTTAATATCGAAGCTACACCTTTATTTAAATTAGGGTTAATCTTAGTAGTATCAGCAATCGCAACGATTTCAGCTGTTTCTGGAGTTAATCGAGGCATCCGCAGACTCAGTGAACTGAATATTTGGTTATGCATTATTCTTATTGGTTTCCTTCTTTTCGCTGGACCTACATTAGTCATTATCAGTTCTATTTTCTATGGCAGCATAGATTATATTGTTACTTTTCTACCAATGGGAACTTGGGTTGATCCTAGTAATGAAATTGGCTGGCAGACAGCATGGACACTTTTTTATTGGAGTTGGTGGATTTCTTGGGGCCCTTTTGTGGGAATGTTTATGGCTCGTATTTCAAGAGGGCGATCTTTGAGAGAATACGTTATTGGAACCTTACTTGTACCCACGTTCATTGGTTTTATTTGGTTGTGTGTTTTTGGAGCAACAGCATTAGACCTGCAATTAAACCAGTCAGGCAATCTAGTTCAAGCAGTGAATCAAGATATGACTCAAGCTCTCTTTAAAACCTTTGAGCTACTCAATTTAAGCTGGGCAACTTGGCCAATTGCATTATTAGCAACTGTATTAATTGCTACTTGGTTTGTGACCTCTTCAGATTCGGGAACTCTCGTAATTTGCACCATTCTTTGTACCGGCAAAACACATCCACCAAGAGCTTTACGAATCTTCTGGGGTGTTGCAATCGGACTGATTGCTGGTCTATTGCTGCTTGCAGGAGGTTTAGTTGCACTTCAAACTGCAACTACGGCGATTGCATTACCGTTTTCAATTGTATTAATTCTGATGATACTTGGTTTATCTAAAGCGCTCTATCAAACTGAAAAAAGAAATTAGCCAGATAATCCGATTGAATTCATTATCTCGCTATTTCTCTCATAACTGGGTGGGTAGCCAAAGTATGATTTATAACTTTTACTAAAATGGGAAACAGATATAAACCCAGATTCAGAAGTAATCTCCAGAATATTTAAAGAGGTTTGTTGTAACAAATCTTTTGCTCTTTGAAGACGTAATTGCAAATAATAACGTGATGGACTGCAGTTTAGATATCTTTTAAAAAGACGCTGTAATTGTCTGGTTGATAATCCCAGGTAGGCGGCAAGATCTGCTTGATTAATTGGCTCCCTGATATTTGCCTCCATTAATTGAACAGCAGCAATTAATGGATCAGATAATGATCCAATTAAATGCTTTAAAGGAATACGTTGCTCATCATCACCCCGACGAATTCGATCTGAGATAAATTGTTCAGCAACTGCAGAACTAACTGTTGAGTCAAATTGATCTCTAATAATTTTAAGCATCATATCAAACGGAGCTATTCCTCCAGAACTGGTAAATCGATCTCGATCTATTGTAAATAAATTTCGACGCACGTTGATGTTGGGAAATAAATTACTCAGAGTACTCAATCCATCCCAATGAACACTGCATGAATAACCATTCAATAAATTAGCCATTGCCAATATACGACTGCCCGTACAAATTGCCCCTAAAGCAATCTCCTTGGTATGGACATTCCTTAAAAATCGGGCAATACTTTTAGAATAATTTTTTTCAACCTCTAAGCCACCACAAACAATAAGTAATTCAATATTATTTAAAGCCACTTCAGAATTGATTGAAAAATCAACATTAATATTTATCCCATCACTGGACAATACAGTCTCACCTTTTTCTGAGAAAGTACTCCAAGTGTAAATTTTTTCCTTTAATGAATGATTGGCCAAACGCAATGGCTCTATTGCTGACGAAAAAGATATCAAGGTAAAGTTATCAAGAAGTAGAAACCCAATATTTTTGGGCTCCACTATAACTTTACCTACAGTATTCATTACACTTCTACCTATCAGATACAAAGGATGAAATAAGTTTAGCCGCTCTTAATGCTTATGTGTAAAATTTACACCAAATTCATTTCCACATTGCTTAAGCCATAACCCCACATACTCAGCAAAACTTCGGCGTACAATTATATTGAAAGTAGGAGAGGAGTCAGTCAAAGCCAATAAAATTCCAGCTTTCCCTAATCCTGTTTGTGCGCATTGCCCGATCAAAAATTTCTTTTCACTAATATCCAAGGTGCACCCTTTCGATAGAAGAGAACGAACAGAGTTACCTTGGAGGATCAATTGTGTATAACCTCCTGTCTGATTGGTAACATATAGATCAATTTTTGGTGATATTTTCTGCACAATTGGCTTTAGATCATGGTCAGTAACCACCAACCATTCATCTGGAGCAAGCCAATAAATGTGATGCTCTCCAACACTAAAAGTATTGAAATCCAAAGGTAAAGTTTGTTGGAAAACTGCTTCAGCATGCTCTATAAAATCACTGTCATTAATAGAACCTCTGATATTTAAAAAATTAATTTCTGCGCGAATATTAATTTCTAATCCTTGTGGAGATATTACGGATGATTCCTTTTCGTTGATAAAACCATCAAGAGCATACTTTTTTATTTCATTCAACACGCTGTCGCTCCCCTTTCAAATCATAAAATATCGGTTTTGTGATACTGACTTCTATTGCCTTTGTATCAGAAGAAATAGCCAATAACTTGTCACCATAACGATTTCTTCCAGATTGAACTAATGCGAGCGCAATTGGATATCCTAAAACAGGACTGTAATAACTGGAACTAACGTGGCCATACATTGGTGTTGGCCCAGAAGTAGATTTTTTCTCAATTAGTTGCGCACCTTCAGGTATGACACTTTTATTATCAACTGAGAGTAATCCAACCAACTGTTTTCTGTCCTTACGCATAGAGTCAGCTCTCTCAAGAGAGCGTTTACCTATGAAATCTTTTTCTTTGGAAACTAGCCATCCCAAACCGGCATCTAAAGGATTAACAGAACCATCTGTATCTTGGCCCACAATAATAAATCCTTTCTCAGCTCTCAGTACATGCATGGTTTCAGTGCCATATGGGGTAATCCCGAAATCTTTTCCAGCTTTCATCAGTAGGTTCCAAAGATGTAACGCAAAATTACTATTAACATTAATTTCAAAAGCAAGTTCGCCACTAAAACTAACTCGATATAAATCTATTGCAATGCCTGCTATCTCGCTTTTACAGGTTCGCATAAATGGAAACAATTCTGCACTCAAATCGGTATTTACTAAAGTTTGTAATACTCGTCGACTGTTAGGACCAACCAAAGCGATTGTAGATAAATGATCCGTCAAGGATGTCATATAAACATCTAAATGTGGCCATTCAGTTTGTAACCATTGTTCAAGCCAGCTCATCACATTAGCCGCACCACCAGTAGTAGTGGTTAAATAAAAATGATTTTCACCTAGACGAGCCATGACGCCATCATCCTTGATCATTCCGTCTTCACCCAGCATCACACCGTAGGCGCATTGACCAATAGACATCTTAGCGACATCATGTGTATAGATTTTCTCCAGAAAAGAAACTGCATCTTTTCCACAAACATCAATCTTGCCTAATGTCGAAGCATCCATAATTCCAAGAGATGATCTAGCCGCCATACACTCACGACTAACAGCACTGAGCATATCCTCATTATCTCTAGGAAAATACCATGGACGTACCCATTGCCCGACTATCTCAAGAGGTGCTTTTCTATCAGTATGAAAATTATGCATAGCTGTTTTTCTGGTCGGTTCAAACATTCCATCAATATCTTCACCTGCAACAACCCCAAAGGTCACAGGTGTATAAGCCGGTCGAAATGTTGTTGTTCCAATCTGTGCTATAGGTTTTTCAAGAGCCTGGCCCAATATCGCCATACCATTAATATTACCTAATTTTCCCTGATCTGTTCCAAAGCCAAGAGCTGTATATCTCTTAACATGCTCAATACCTGTATAACCCTCTCTTACAGCAAGGTATATATCAGAAACAGTCGTATCATTTTGATAATCCACAAATTGCTTTGGTAAATGTTCTGGAGAGTCTTTAGCGATTACTTGCCAAAGAGGCTTCATCGGGCTTATTTTAATTTTTTTCGAATTTGGTAAGTTTATATCTGCAGCTTGAAAACCAAGATTGGTAACCATCTCTTGACCACAATTAATGCCCTCTTTAAGGCAATCTTCAAGAATCCAAGTACCATTACATGAACCGATTGAGGATGACGCTTGACTGGGTTTATCTGGAACAAAACAATGACGTTCTTCATCCCATTTATTTTTTCCTCCAGATTGAGAGTGAAGGTGAACCGCGGGACTCCACCCCCCTGAATAAATCAATAAGTCACATTCTCTTTTATCAGCTATATCTTTGCATGTATTGTCATTGGCATCATAAGTTGATATCTCAACTGCTTTAATGCTTTTGTTACCAATCGCATTCCTGATGACAGCATCAAATTGCAATTCAACCCCACATTTCTTGGCAGCATCGACCATATCAGAAGGCAGCTCTGAACGGCTATCAACAATAAAAACAGATTGTGCGCCAGCCATTTTTAAATCAATAGCAGCTTGATAAGCAGAGTCATTATTGGTAAATAAAACCGCATTTTTTCCCGGAATCACACCATAGCGATGAATATAATTTGATACTGCAGAAGCTAACATAATGCCAGGTCGATCATTATTGGGAAATACCAAGGGACGCTCAAAAGCGCCTTGAGCTAAAACAACTCGCTTAGCTCTTACACGCCATAATTTCTGTCGAATTTGTCCTGCTGTGAATTCGCTTAAATGATTGGTGCATCGCTCATTGATAGTTAAAAAATTATAATCATAATAACCAAATACTGTACTTCTAGATAAGCAGGTAACATTTGGTAATGCTTTTAAACACTCAACTTGAGAGGCAATCCATTCTTCAGAACTTTGGCCATCTATTATTTCTTTAGAAGCCAATAAAGATCCTCCAAACATAGCTTGATCATCAGCAATAACCACCTTAGCACCAGATTTGCCTGCTGATACTGCAGCCATTAAGCCCGCTGGTCCAGCTCCAACAATCAAGATATCGCAATGGATATTCTGATGACTATAATGATCTGGGTCTGGTTGCTTAGGTGCCTGACCCAAGCCAGCCATTCTACGTAAAAAATATTCGTATATTTTCCAAAACTTAGCAGGATACATAAACGTCTTATAATAAAAGCCAGCTCCGAATAACTTGCTAAACCAGTCATTGATGATCGCAATATCAAAAGATAAACTCGGCCAGCCTTTTTCACTTTTAGCCACTAAACCATCATAGAGCTCAATTTGCGTGGCCCGCATTCCGGCTTCTGTGGTGGCACCGCTGCCAATTTGAAATATGGCATTAGGTTCCTCAGCGCCACTCCCGATTATTCCTCTTGGACGATGATACTTAAAACTTCTTCCAACTATTTTAATGCCATTAGCAATTAATGCAGAGGCTAAAGTATCGCCTTGATAACCAGAATAAGACTGGCCATTAAAAGTAAATCTCAGTGTTTTATTACGATCAATAAAACCACCTTGATTCAGTCGATTAGTCTGCATTATTGAGGAACCTCAGAATTGAGCGCATCACTATTAATTCTTTTGGTAGAAATAATTTCATAAGTAATTGTATTTCGCTCTACAAGAAACCACTGACGACAACCGACACTATGATTCCATTGTTCTAGAAACAGGCCACGTGTATTTTTACGCATAAAGAGATAGTCAGCCCATTGCTCATCATTTAAATCCTTTGGTTTTAATGGTCGTTTAATAGCTGCTTCACCGCCATATGAAAACTCCGTTTCATCTCTCTCTCCACACCAAGGACATTTTATCAATAACATTTTCTCTACCTAATCAATGCGCTACTGCTGCTGCGCCATGCTCATCAATCAAAGCACCTGTTGAAAAACGATCTAAAGAAAATGGTGCATTCAACTCATGCGGTTGATTATTTGCGATGGTATGAGCAAAAGCCCAGCCTGAACCTGGTGTGGCTTTGAATCCACCTGTTCCCCATCCACAATTAAAATATAAGCCTTCGACAGGCGTCTTACTAAGAATTGGACACGCATCTGGAGACACATCTACTATTCCACCCCATTGGCGCAACATTCTTACACGACTAAAATTTGGAAATAAGGCTATTATTGCTTGCATACAATGCTCGATGGTATGGAAACTTCCTCTTTGTCCATAACCAATATAAGAATCAATACCGGCACCAATTACCAATTCTCCTTTATCAGATTGACTAACATAACCATGCACGGCATTGGACATAACGACTGTATCTAACACTGGCTTTAATGGTTCAGATACATAAGCTTGCAAAGGATGACTTTCAAGAGGCAAGCGAATGCCTGCCATATCCGCTATTACTGATGCATGCCCCGCAACAACCACGCCTACTTTTTTGGTTTCAATATAACCACGAGTAGTTTCAACGCCTGTTACTTGAGGACCATTCTTTCGAATGCCCGTCACTTCACACTGTTGAACAATATCTACACCAAGCTCACTGGCTGCTCTAGCATAACCCCAAGCTACCGCATCGTGTCTTGCTACTCCGGCGCGCCGTTGTAGTGAAGCTCCAAGAATGGGGTATCGAGCAGTTTCTGAAGTATTAATTAATGGTATAGCTTCTTTAATTTGCTGCGCATTTACAACTTCCGCATCAATGCCGTTCAATTGATTTGCACTCACTCTTCTTTCAATGTCACGCATATCTTGCAATGTATGCCCTAGATTATATACACCACGTTGGCTGAACATAACGTTGAAATTAATATCCTGACTCAAACTTTCCCATAACTTCAATGACTTCTCATAAAGCAATGATGATTCTGTCCATAAATAATTAGATCTTACTATTGTTGTATTTCGAGCTGTATTACCACCGCCTATCCAGCCTTTTTCAACCACAGCTATATTTCTCATCCCATGATTTTTTGCCAAATAATATGCTGTAGCTAAACCATGACCGCCGCCGCCCACTATAATTGCATCGTATTTAACTTTGGGTGACGCGTCTCGCCAAGATGCCTGCCAATTTTTATTATTGGTGAGTGCATTTTTAAACAAACTAAAGGCTGAATACTTGTTCATGATATTTTTATTTTATCTTTTACTTAACCATTTACGCCATTAACATCACGAAGTCGTTCATTTTTTCCATCAAATGGGCTATCCGCTATTACTCTAGCTTGGTAAAATTTACCAAGGATATCTATAGAGAACTCGGAGCCAAGTGCCGCATAATTTGGTTTTACCATTGCCAGTGCCAGTGATCGATTCACTCTAAAGCCAAAACCACCGCCAGTTGCACGGCCAACTAATTCTCCATTTAATGTTAATGCATTATTACCTAGTACATCTGCATCTTTTATATCGTCAATTTCTAAAGTAACCAGTTGATTTTCGATGCCTCTTTCTTGCCACTCTATTAATTTATCGCGGCCAAGAAAATCACCTTTATCAAGACAGATAAAACGATCCATAGCTGACTCGAAAGCAGAGTATTCAATAGATAATTCAGTCCCAACCATCCGATAAGATTTCTCGATTCGCATTGTATCCATAGCTCGAATTCCAAATGGCTTAAGCCCCAAATCACCACCAGCAGCAAACAAAGCATCAAATATCTGATTTTGATGCTCGATTGGATGGTGTAATTCCCAGCCAAGCTCACCAACATAATTAACACGCATAGCATTTAGCTGGCACCCATCAATTTCAATATTTTTTGCTGTTAGCCATCGAAACGATTCATTTGAATAATCTGCAGAGGATACTTTATTTAATAACTCACGAGACCTCGGCCCAGCAATAACCAGCACACCCATCGCATCCGTCAAATGAGTATACTGAACAGAGTCATCTGTTGGCATAAATCTTCTAATGTAATCATGATCAAGTCTTTGAAGGGCTCCGGCAGAAACCAAATAGAAAGAATTCTCAGACTCTCTAAGAATAGTAAATTCGGAATGAACTCCCCCTTGTGTATTAAGCGCATGACACAAACCAATTTGACCAATTTTCTTTGGAATTCGGTTTGCCACAAAATAATCCAAGAACTTCTCTGCGCCAGATCCCGATATTCGACACTTTGCAAACGGTGTCATATCTAAAAGGCCTACATTTGTGGTGACATTCTTTACCTCATTACCAATAGCTTCAAACCACTTCGATCGTCTGAACGACCAATCATCTTCCTGGACCATTCCATCTGTAGCGAACCAATTAGCTCGTTCCCACCCAAATTTCTGACCAAATACAGCACCCATTGACTTTAGTTTATCGTAACAAGGGGTAATTTTTAATGGCCTGCCAGCCGGTCTTTCCTCATCAGGGTAGTGTGTCGTAAAAACATGCGCATAAGCTTCTTCACATTTCTCCATTAAATACTGCTTGGAAACATAATCACCAAATCGTCTTGGATCAACACCTAACATATCAATTGTCGGCTCTCCATCCACAATCCATTCAGCTAATTGCCAGCCGGCCCCACCTGCGGCTGTAATACCAAAACTATGACCTTCATTTAACCAGAAATTATCTACTCCCCAAGCAGGTCCAACGATGGGATTACCATCAGGAGTATAAGCAATTGCACCATTATAAACCTGCTTAAAACCAACCTCGCCAAATGCGGGCACCCGCTCAAGAGCGGCTTCAATATGTGGCATTAAGCGATCAATATCTTCTTGAAAAAGCTCATATTCTGCATTTGGATTCGGCCCATCAACATAGCAACAAGGTGCACCTTTCTCATAAGGGCCTAAAATAAAGCCACCATTCTCTTCTCTTAAATACCAAGATCCATCTGATTCTCTAAGAACTGGCATTTCTGGAGCACCAGATTTTCGTCGTGCCTGCAGATCCGGATGCGGTTCTGTCACAATATATTGATGCTCAACTGGCATCACAGGCAAATCTAAGCCAATCATTTTTCCAGTTTGTCGAGCATAATTACCAGTGGCGGATATCACATGATCACAAGTAATTTCGCCATTTTCTGTTTTTACTACCCAGCCACCCTGAGACGATTGCTTAATATCTAAAACCGGAGTATTCCGATAAATAGTTGCGCCAAGTGATCTCGCTCCTTTTGCAAAAGCTTGAGTCAAATCTGCTGGTTGTATATAACCATCATCAGGATGATAGATAGCACCAACCAAGTCATTAGTTTCACACAAAGGCCAAATTTCTTTAACTTGCTTAGGTGTTAAAAATTCTACATTTATACCAATAGTTTTTGCGGTTGCAGCATATTGATAATATTCATCCATTCTATCCTGATTCATCGCTAGCCTTAAATTTCCCACTCTACTGAAACCCACTGGCTGGGTGGTTTCAGCTTCTAGTTTTCCATACAGATCAACAGAATATTTATGAATTTGTCCAACGCTGTAGCTCATATTAAAGAGCGGCAAAAGACCCGCAGCATGCCAAGTGGAGCCAGAAGTTAATTCGGCTTTTTCTAAAAGCACAACTTCCTCACCCCAACCTTTTTTTGCGAGATGGTAGAGCGCACTCACGCCAACGACACCACCTCCTATCACCACCACTTTTGCTTGTGATTTCATGCTTTAAATCTCCATAAGATTTATGACAATTGTTCTTAGATTATCTTATTTTTAGATGGTCAGTTTAAATTACCTGTCTCTCTATAATTTACTCATAAGCGACATTTATTGTTAATATAACGACAATATTTTCATTTATCTTCCTACAGAAAATTAGCTTATCAATTCCATCAAACAAATGAGGCTGGCTCCTTAGAAAAAACCTTTTTCAACATAGGGATGAAATGCTCTAAAGGATAAGTATCGTAATTTGGATCAAAAGACACCTGGTCCCAACGCGCACAAAATTCAACACAAGCATCATAATAAGGATGATCTTTTAATTTATCACGCGCATCTCTGTCTTTATCATAATGATGCATCCAATAATAACCTTGGAATAAACCATGATGCAGAACAATCCAATAATTTTTATCGCTGACATAAGGTCTTAATAAAGCCGCTGCAACTTGAGAATGATTGGTAGGGGCAAGCACATCACCAATATCATGCAGCAATGCACATACGATAGTCTCATTATCTGCGCCATCATTTTCTGCTCGTGTTGCCGTCTGTAAAACATGTTCTAATCGACTTATTTTATAGGGCGATTCTCCTTCCATCATTTTCAACCAAATTAAAATACGATCTAGTAGATTCCTTCCATTTTCAGCTTCATGTTGGAACACCAAATCATAATCATTGCGTGTCCCCTCTTCCATGGCTATAAAATTAACTTTTTTATCCACTATTTCCTTCCATCTTGCGATTGAAAACTACGATGTTATTTACCGCCAATCACCACCACTTTTACTTGTGATTTCACATCTAAATTTCCTGTTGATTTTTATAATAACAACTGCACGAATATCATCGTTCTATTATGAGTAGTTCCATCTTGAAAATAAATCTTTTTTACTAGAAAAATATAATAGATACTATTCTCAAGTTAATATCTATTCTATACAATAAATAAAGATATAATTGGAGAAAAACAATGGCTCGACGAAGCGGCGGACGGAAAGCTAAAGTAGCTATTCGATCAGCTCCATTAACAGAAAAAAATAAACCCATTCATCCAGGCGAATCAGGCGGTCATTATAAACCATTTGAAAATGATGATATGGAAGCTGTAGTCGAGAATATATATCACATACTAGAGGAAATAGGCTTTAATCAAGCAACGCCTCATTGCGTTAAAACTTGTACGGAATATGGAGCGACAATAGGTAAAGATGGTCGTTTAAAGATGTCGCGAGAAATAGTTAACAAAGCCATCGAATCCAGCAATCGTAATTTGATTCTTCATGGCCAAGACCCATCTAATGATTTACAGATAAGCGGCAGCCGAGTATATTTTGCCACAGGTGGCGCAGCAGTCATGATCGCTGATCCCAAAAATAAAACTTACCGCGACTCAACGGCTCAAGATTTATATGATATGGCCAGAATTGTAGATACGTGTGACAATATCCATATGTTTCAACGTACTTGTGTATTGAGAGATATTGAAGATGTCTATGCAATGGAGCTCAATACCACCTATAACGCGGTCATGGGCACAAAAAAACATGTCGGTGCCAGTTGGACTGATTCTCGTAACCTAGAAAAAACACTCAAACTTCTTCACATAGTTGCTGGCGGTGAAGATGCATGGAGAGCTAGACCCTTTGTGAGTCAATCTAACTGCTTTGTGGTCCCGCCCATGAAATTTGCTGAAGAATCCCTTGAGTGCCTTCGAATTGCAGTAGAGGGTGGTATGCCTGTTCTATTATTATCCGCTGGTCAAGCTGGCGCCACGGCGCCACCTTGCCTTGCAGGAACTGTTTCTCAAGCCTGGGCGGAATGTCTTGGTGGTTTAGTCTATGTAAATGCCATAAAACCAGGTGCACCAGCAATATTGGGTACCTGGCCTTTTGTATCTGACTTGCGCACTGGAGCTATGAGTGGAGGATCTCCTGAACAAGGTATTTTATCAGCAGCATGTGCACAAGTAGGTCAATATTTTAATTTGCCAATGGGGACAGGTGCAGGAATGTCAGATTCGAAATTACCTGATTTTCAAGGAGGTGCTGAGCATGCTTCTAATGTGGCCATAACAGCACTATCTGGTGCGAATATTATTTATGAGTCAGCAGGGATGTATGCTAGTCTTTTGAGCGTTTGCCCTGAAAGTATATTGCTTGATAACGATGTTTTAGGTGGATGTATGAGGATGGTGAAAGGCCTTTCGGTAAATGAAAAGACATTAGGTTTTGATGTCATTAAGGATGTTTGTTTAAATCTAAAAGGTCATTACTTGGGATCAAACCAAACTCTTGACGTCATGCAAACTGAATATATTTATCCAGAATTTTATAATCGACTCAGTCCAGGAGATTGGCATGATGCAGGTAAACCTGAAGCTCTTGAGATGGCCATCAAAAAAACAAAAGAAATTCTTGCTAGTCATTATCCGAAACACATTAGTGATGATGTTGACAATAAAATCCGTAAAGAATTTCCGATCTTTTTGAGTAAAGAAGCTATAGGTAGGTAGAAAAGATAAATGAAGTCAACTGCACAAGTAGTCATTATTGGGGGCGGATCACTCGGGGTAAGCCTTCTTTATCATTTAACAGAAGAAGGCTGGAATGATGTAATTCTTGTAGAAAAAGGAGAGCTTACTAGCGGTTCTACTTGGCATGCTGCCGGATTGTGTTCGAATTTTATAGGCAATATGACAGTTGCAAAAATTCACAATTATTCCATCGAATTATACGACCAAATACTCCCTGATTTGAGTGGCAATCCATCACCTTTTCATAAGTGCGGAAGCCTTCGAATTGGCTACAGTAAACTCGAAGAAGAGTGGTTCAAACATCTTTTAAGCCGCTCAAAAAATGTCCCATGTGAATTTAATATTATATCAAAAAAAGAAGCCGAAAAACTTCACCCGTTCATGAATTTCGATCATGCCAGAATAATAGTCAATACCCCCAATGATGGACATGTTGATCCCTCTTCGGTTGTCATGACCATGTCGCAACTTGCCACCTCAAAAGGAGCAAGCATAAGTCGTTTTAATCGAGTGCTAGAAATAAATAATCAACCCAATGGTGAATGGGAAGTTACAACTGAAAAAGGAAAAATAATCGCAGAACATGTGGTCAATGCTGCCGGGTGTTTTGCCCGCGAAGTGGGCGCAATGGTTGGTGCGAATATTCCTATAATCAATCTCGAACACCAATATTTGATCACCGAAAATCATCCGTCATTGAAAGATCTTGATCATGAATTACCTGTTTGCAGAGATTCATATTGTTCATCTTATTTAAGACAAGAGGGGCAGGGACTTTTAGTTGGACCATATGAAACTTTCGGTTCAAAGCCATGGGCTCTCGAAGGAATGAATTGGGATTTTGATAGAGGTCTATTTCCAGATGATATTGAGAGATTGATGCCTTTTTTAGATCGTTGTATGGAGCGAATGCCAATCTTCAGCGAGGTTGGTATTAAGACCGTAATCAACGGCCCCATCACTCATACTCCTGATGATAATATTCTTGCTGGTCCTCAGGCAGGTCTCCGAAATTTTTGGAATTTGTGTGGCTCAAGCATCGGCATCGCACAAGGGGGCGTAGGTAAGTACATGGCACAATGGATGGTTCATGGGCAAACAGAATTGAATATGACTCCACTTGATAGTAGACGTTTTGGAGATTGGGCAGACAGAGAATATTGCATCACTAAAGGTATCGAATCTTATGAAATTATGTATACCGAAATGGGTGTTAATGAGAATCGTCAGCACGGGAGAGCTCGTCGAACCAGCCCTCTTTATGCAATGCTCGCTAATAAAGGAGCGATACATGGCGTGATTTCAGGTTATGAAAAACCCCTATGGTTCAAAACAAAATCCATTCATCATGAGTCACTCACATGGAAAAGAAGTGATGCACATATAGTTGTCGCTGATGAATGTAAAGCGGTCCAAAATGATGCAGGAATCATAGATATTTCAGGGTCGTCGAAATTTGAGATTACCGGTAAAGATGCTGCGGCATTTCTTAATCATCTTTCCTGCAATAAGTTACCCTCCAAAGATGGCACTCTAGGTTTGACGCTTTTTCATGGATCTAACGGTGGAATTATGACCGAGCAATCAATTACAAGAATAAATGAGAATCTTTTTTATCTGGTTGGTCCAATTATGTCTGAATTCCGTGATCAACATTGGATGGAATCAAATGCCGTCAATTTCGATATAGAAATTATCAATCAAACTGAAAAGATCGGCAGTCTCTTAATAACGGGACCAAAATCTAGAGAAATATTACAACAACTGGCTAAAGAGGATTTATCCAACGATTCATTTCCTTGGTTAAGCTGTAAGAACATCACAATTGACAGTGCAACAGTTCGGGTTATAAGGGTCTCTTATGCAGGAGAATTAGGCTATGAGCTGCATATGCCTAATTATCAATTATTGTCGATATATCAATCTCTGTATAGAGTTGGACAAAGTTTAGGTCTCAGAGATTTTGGTGGATACGCATTTAACTCGATGCGTATGGAGAAAATGTATCGTTCTTGGGGTAGCGAATTCACTGAGGAAATAAGTGGGATTGAAGCTGGAATGGAACGTTTTATCGATACTAGTAGAGACTTTATTGGTGTAGAAAATGTCAAAAAAAGGCAATCCGAGGGTATAAATATCAAACTTGCTTATCTTGTTTTTGATGACGATATAGCCAGCGAATGCTTTGGCA
>JAPKEL010000026.1 GCA_028822065.1 Woeseiaceae bacterium
TCGGCATCATATTTCACATTTACAACTTATTCATCCGGATGATTTCGGACGTTTCGCAGAATTGGATGTGGTGGCTAACTTCCAACCTTTATGGGCTTATACCGGTGATTATTTGACTGAGCTTGCCGCTCCTTTTGTCGGCCCAGAAAGATTACGTTGGTCTTATGCCATTAAAACTATTCAAAATACCGGTGCTAAAATTGCATTTGGTAGTGATTGGAGCGTTACCTCAGCGAACCCTTATCATCAAATGGAGACCGCGATCACACGTCAAAGTGCCTCTGATATTACAGCCCTAGAAAATTCTCCTGTAGATCCAGAACAAAATATCCCATTATTTATCGAAGAAAGTGTTGATCTTAAAACCGCTATTGATGCTTTCACTATCAATGCCGCATTTGTAAATAATAATGAGAAAGAAACCGGTTCAATCGAAGTGGGTAAATTTGCCGATCTCGTTGTTTTAGATCAAAATCTCTTTGAAATTGAAACTCATGATATTTCAGAAACAAAGGCATTACTGACTTTATTTGAAGGTCAAGTGGTGCATGGAGATTTGGCGGAATTATAGATTTTATGGAGAGTGTTATGAGGAAGCCTAAAGCTAAAAATTTAACTAGTTTAATCGTATTACTCTATTTAAGTGCGTCTTGCGAACCTCAATCCATTGAAATTGATTCTAGCAGCAGCGCTGATTTAGTAATGCATAATGGCGCTATTTACACGGTGGATAATGCACACTCATGGGCTCAAGCTCTCGCTATTAAAGACGGTCGAATTATTTATGTGGGCACTGATGTCGGTATAAATGATTTTCTTGGTGCGGACACCAAGATAGTGGATTTACAAAATAAAATGGTTATGCCAGGCATGCAGGATGTGCATATTCATCCGATCTCAGGAGGAATATTATCCGCATCATGCGATTTAAATGGTCTGTCGAATATCGCTGAGTACCGGACAGCGATTTCCGATTATGCCAATGCCAATCCTGATTTAGAATGGATTCTAGGTGGGGGCTGGGCGATGTCAGTTTTTGGGGCTGGAGGAAAACCTAATCGTAAAATCATCGATGAGTTAGTATCAGATCGCCCAGTATTCTTAACTTCAACTGACGGTCATTCAGGTTGGGCCAATTCTTTGGCCTTAGAGTTAGCTGGAATTACTAAAGAGACTCCCGATCCTGTGGATGGCATCATTGATCGAGACCCAGAGACTGGTGAGTTAATCGGTAGTCTGCAAGAAGGGGCGATGACCTTATTAGAAAAGTACATTCCGAGCGATACCATGGAGAGCAAAATTGCTGGGTTGCGGTATAGCATGGAGATGTTAAATGGCTACGGCATAACCTCTATACAAGATGCTATTGTCAGAGAAACTGAATTACAGACATACAGGCATCTTGAGGGTCAGAACGAATTAACCCTAAGAGTGGTAGCCTCACTCTGGTGGGAGCGAGCTCAGGGGTTGGAGCAGCTTGAAAATTTAAAAAAATTAAGAACTAAATACACCAGCAATCTCGTCAAGCCAACCACGGTAAAGATTATGCAAGATGGATTGGTAGAAAATTATACTGCAGTTTTAGTGGAGCCTTATTATATCCCAAGCCAATCCAAAGGGATTCCGATGGTGGAACCCGAATTTCTTAAAAAAGTGGTGACAGTTCTAGATGCAGAAAATTTTCAAGTGCATTTTCATGCTCTTGGAGATGGCGCCGTACGTCAATCTTTGGATGCAGTGGAAGAGTCTATTTATGAAAACGGTCGTTTAGGTAATCGGCATCATATTTCACATTTACAACTTATTCATCCGGATGATTTCGGACGTTTCACAGAATTGGATGTGGTGGCTAACTTTCAACCTTTATGGGCTTATAAGGATACGTATATTGATGATTTGACGGCGCCATTTTTGGGTGAAGAACGTATGAAATTCATGTATCCCATAAAAAGTATCCAAGATGCTGGGGGTATGATTGCTTTTGGTAGTGATTGGTTTGTATCCACACCAAACCCTTTCCATCAGATGGAAACTGCTATTACTCGTCAAGGCGCTACGGGTGAATTAAGCGAACCGTTATTGATCGAAGAAAGTGTTGATCTTAAAACCGCTATTGATGCTTTTACTATTAATGCCGCATTTGTGAATAATCTTGAAAAAGAAACCGGTTCAATCGAAGTGGGTAAATTTGCCGATCTCGTTGTTTTAGATCAAAATCTCTTTGAAATTGAAACTCATGATATTTCAGAAACAAAAGTATTACTGACTTTATTTGAAGGTCAAGAGGTTTATAGGGATATGATCGAGTGAGGATTCAACGATTTTTTTTAGGGTGTTTATTGTTAGGTCAATTGTTTGGCGTTAATGCTTTTGGAGGGAGCTTAGGTAACTCTTTGCAGACCTCAATTAATGTTCGTTGCGGTCAAATGATTGATGGTTATTCAAATAAGCTTTATGAAGATCAATTGATTTCGATTCGACAAGGGCTAATTATTAAAGTTGAAACCTATAATGAAGTGTCATCTTTAGATATCGAAATACTGGATTTGAGTGCTTATACTTGTTTGCCTGGTCTGATCGATACGCATACACATATTACTGAACGAGCTGATGAAACCAATGATTTGAGTATCCATTATACGCGGAGTATGACAGAGGTCAGGGAGATTTCAGAGGTAAATGCACTCACTACTTTGCATGCAGGTTTCACAACGGTAAGAAATCTTGGTGCTTATATTGCTTGGTCAGGTCGTGACCTCCGAGATCGAATTAATAACGGCGAAGTACTTGGACCAAGAATTCAAACGTCTGGATTTTATCTAACGGTTCCTGGTGGCGGAGGAGATCTAGTGATTCCAGGCATTCCTGAAGAAGTTATTCCAGGCAGGATTCGACAAGGTGTTTCTCGTGGACCAGAACAATTTAGAATTAATGCTGTGAAAGCGGTTAAGGGCGGCGCTGATGTTTTGAAAATTATAGCTTCAGGTGCTGTCTTAGCTTATGGAGGAGTGCCGGGTTCCCCGGAAATGACTCCTGTAGAAATTGCTGCAGTGGTGGCGGTAGCTCATCAAGCCGGAATTAAAGTCACTGCGCATGCTCATGGTGCACAATCGATCAAGGAGGCAATATTAGCCGGTGTAGACTCGATTGAGCATGCCTCTTTAGCGGATAATGAAGCGATTCAATTGGCAGTTGAAAAGCAGGTCGCTTTTTCAATGGATGTTTATAATGGCGACTATATCAATGCTGTGGGAGAAGTGCAGGGCTGGCCTGATGAGTTTTTGCGAAAAAACTTTGAAACTACAGATTCTCAACGGCAAGTTTTCAAAAAAGCACTCGTTGCAGGCGTGCCTATTATTTATGGCACTGATTCAGCTGTATATCCACATGGTGATAATGCAAAGCAATTCGTTATTATGGTGGAGCATGGTATGACTCCCATGCAAGCAATTCAAGCTGCCACATCCGTGGCTGCTGAGTTTATTGGCTGGCAGGACAGAGTGGGGTCGATTGCTGTTGGTTGGCATGGGGATATTATCGCTGTTAAAAAAGATCCGCTCGATAACATCGCTGCCTTACAAGATGTGGCGGTTGTTATTAAAAATGGACAAGTAGTTAAACACAGTAAACCTATACAAGATTAAAAAATGCACACCATTCCAATAAAAAAATATCGTGCCAAGAAAACTCTAAGGTGGTTAAAGAAAAAATTACTTAGCCGAAAACTGTTGATAAAATCATTAATAAGAAAATGGCAAAAAAAAGACATTAATGAATGGCCTGCACTCAATCAGATACAGGTAAATGGCATTAACCGCTATGAATACAGCTTTCTATCTCAAAATGGTGAAGACGGAATTTTAAGATATATATTTTCTAAGATTGGTTTTGGAAGCCGATATTTTGTCGAATTTGGATTTGGCGCGCATCAATGTAATTCCTTAAAATTGATGTTGCATGAAAATTTTCATGGACTCTTGATGGATGGCTCGGAAGAGCAGTGCGATATTTTTAATCGGGCGTGCGAAAGTATTTCGCAAGAGGGTGTAAAGGCAATAAACACCTTTATCAATCTAGAAAATTTAGAGGAATTAATCATTTCGAATAATGTCCCATCAGAAATAGATTTTCTTTGTATAGACGTTGATGGCAATGATTATTGGTTCTGGGAAAGATTAACTTGTATTCAGCCACGGGTAGTTTGTATCGAGTATAATTCTGGAATTGGCCCTAATCAATCGCGATCTATAGCATATAAATCTGATTTTGAACGCTTTACTGCCCATCCTAGTGGTTTTTTTGCTGGTGCCTCTTTGAAAGCTCTGGAGTCCCTAGGAGTTAAAAAAGGTTATCGTCTTATTGGTTGTGACTCAACCGGTACAAATGCTTTTTTTCTTCGTGAGGATATCGGTAATGAAGTCATAAAGACATTGTCGTGTGAGGATGCATTTTATCCGCACCTTAATTGGCTCAGTCGTGGCATTTCTGAAGCTAAGCAGTATGAAATTATGCAATCTCTGCCTTACATTGAAGTGTGATTGAAAAATTTACTTTAGCATCCGATGGATTGAAATCATCAAGACTACGTAAATTATTAATAATGGAAAAGACGCTAAGATAGTGGCGGCTTTAAGTGGCTCTAAACCACCTATAAAAAGCAGTGCTGATGGCAATGAGCCTAACGCAAATGCCCAGTACATTCTATTTTTCAAGGATGGGTGTTGATCTGGTTTTATCTCCCGACTGGTGCCTGCGGCTAAAGTATAAGTTGCAGAGTCATAGGTTGTAGCTGCAAAAATAATTCCAATAATTGCAACAAAAAGCAATAAAAAAGATCCCAGTGGGAGTATTTCTATAATGGCTGCAATGGTTGAAGTCTGACCTACATCATTGACGCTTTGAGTTACTGGATAAATGCCATTTAATTCCAAATGAATAGCGTAATTACCAAGAACTGCAAAGAATAGAAAACAACCAAGACTGCCCCAGCCCATCATTCCTAATATAACTTCTCTAATGGTTCTGCCTCGAGAAATTTTAGCGATAAACATCCCAATAAAAGGGCCAAGCGCCATAGCCCAAGCGACATAAAAAACTGTCCAATTTTCTACAAAATTATTTTTCTCTAAGGGATCTGACCAAGTTACCATAGTGAAGAAATTTTGTATAATTAGACCGATAGTGGCAAAACTCATCTCTAAAATAAATAGTGTAGGTCCAAAAATAAAGATGAACAATAATAAGAGTAGAGCTAATCGTGCATTAATCACACTTAATATCCTAATCCCTTTATTGAGACCCTTATAAACACTAAAAGCTATCAAAAGAGTAACAAGCAACATGATGGTAAGTTGTAATTGTTGGTTATTTTGTAATCCAGTTAACTTAGCAATTGAGGCAGTGACTAGATCAACTCCAAAAGCAAGGCCAGTTGCTGATGTGCCAATCAGCCCAATAATAAAGAATAGGTCAATTATTCGGCCTGGCCATCTTTCTTGATAGCTACCTAGAAAGCCAGCGCAGGCTCCGCTGAGCCTCAGGGAGGGTATATTTTTATGGTGATAGGAAACACAGAAAGCCACTGTAGTTAACGAATATATAGACCATGTCAGCGGGCCCCAGTGAAAGGCGCCATAACTTGCTGCCCAAATAATGGTCTGACCATTTTGAGCAATTTGTGGTGGATTAATGTAATAAAATGTCCATTCAGTCGCTCCCCAATAAATTACAGCTGCCCCAATTCCGGTGCAAAAAAGCATCGCGATCCAGCTGAAATTAGAATATTCTTTTTTCTCTCCTTCTGCCCCCAATTTGATTGACCCTTTTTTACTCAAAGTCAGATACGTTAGAAACACAATAATTGCGTTTAAAAGTAAAATATACAAAATACCAAAATCTTTAGTCACCACCGAGAAGGCTTGATTAATCATCAATAAGCTAGACTGAGGCTCTAAGATCATACCTAAGACAATGATGGCGAGCAGGGCACTACCACAGATAAGGATAAACCAATCTAATTGCGGATCGGCTTTTTTTGATGACGTCATCGTAGGTCTGTTTTTATCCATAAATCTATTTTTTTATGAGTATATTTTAAGCAATTGTATTCTTGATTGTTTATAATTCTAGCACACAGACGTTGCTACTAATGAATTTATGATTGCTGTCTAATAAGACGAAAAGGATTTTTTATGTTTAAAGGAATACCGTCAAATATGAGCCGCTTTTTCTTGGCTCTTTGTTTGTTGCCATCGGTGTTGACAGCACAAGAAAATCAGAGTCAAGAGCTGGATGAGATTTATGTTACGGCTACAAGACTGAATGCTTCGCTTAGAAATACCGCCAGATCGGTTTCAATCATAGATCAAGAGCAAATTCAAAATGCCACGCAGAAACTCGCTTTAGATGAGGTGTTGGCCGGCGTTCCGGGCTTATATATGCAAAATCGTTATAATTTTGCACAAGATTTAAGAATATCTTTGCGAGGTTTTGGAGCACGTTCTTCTTTTGGCATTAGAGGTGTCAAGGTCATAGTTGATGGAATCCCTGAAACTCTTCCGGATGGTCAGGCAGGAGTAGACAGTATCGATTTAGGGTCGGCGAAACGCATTGAAGTTATTCGTGGACCCGCTTCATCTCATTATGGCAATGCAGCTGGAGGTGTCATCGCAATTGAGAGTGAAAGTGGTCGCACTCCAGCATTTATCGAAACGACATTTGCCGGCGGTGATTTAGGTTATAAGAAATATCAAATAAAAACGGGCGGTAAAAATGAAAAGATGGATTATTTGCTGAATATTTCCAGTCAAGATTTAAGTGGATTTCGCGAGCATTCAAAATCTGAAGGAACACTGATTAACGGTAAATTTGGATTTCAATTAAATCCTACAGATCGATTGAATATTTCGCTTAATTACACTGATCAACCTAAGGCTCAGGATCCGGGTGGGATTAATCTTGCCCAAGTATTGTCTAACAGAGCATCAGCCAGAGACAGAAATCTGTCTTATGATTCTGGAGAATCTCTTAGTCAGACACGTATCGGTATGGTCTATGAGCAAAATCGAAATAAGGGAAATTTAATCGTTAGGAATTATTATGTAACGCGAGATTTTTCCAATAAATTACCATTCGAAGGGGGCGGCTCAGTCAATATAGATCGTTTTTTTTATGGCCTTGGCGTGCAGTATGACTTTAATGATTTATTGCCAGAGAATTATAATTTCACCATTGGTTTTGATGCTGATAGACAAGACGATGACCGAAAGCGATACAATAATGACTCTGGAGTAATTGGGGTAATGACCTTTGATCAGCAAGAAAAAGTCAGCAGTAATGGTCTGTTCGCTCAGGGCAGATACAGCAGCGATAATTGGTCCTTGTCTACTGGTATTCGTTTTGATGAGGTTAAGTTTGATATTCAGGATCGCTTCTTAAGTAATGGCGATGATTCTGGAGAGGTTGATTTTGATGCGTTTAGTCCTTCTTTAGGGATTAATTATCAGCTTGGAAGAGGGATTATTTTTGGCAATATAAGTAGTTCGTTTGAGACTCCAACCACTACTGAATTGGCTAATCCAGATTCTTCTGGTGGCTTTAATGCAGCTTTGAAGCCACAAAAAGCCAATAATATGGAGATTGGTTTTAAATCGAATTATCAGGGTCTCTTTTATGAGATCGCTGTATTTGAAATTGATCTAAAAGATGAGCTGACTCCTTACGAATTAGAGTCTTCTCCTGGAAGAACGTTTTACTCGAACGTGGGCAAATCATCAAGAAGCGGTATAGAGTCAGCCCTTACTTGGAGCATTAAACCCAACCTTGTTGTGGATTTTTCTTATACTTGGTCAGATTTTACCTTTGATCAATTTGTTGATCAAAATGGGAATAATTTTGCTGGCTCTAAACTCCCTGGGTTACCAGAGTCCTTCGCTTATTTTGGAATGCGCTATAAGAATGAAGACCATTTAAATATTAACTTTAATATAAATTATTCGGGCGATTTATTTGCTAATAACGCCAACTCGGTCGAGGTACCAAGTTATGTGGTGTCCAATTTCCGTTTAAGTTATGACTTTCAAGAAGAGGATTGGTTGTTAAGACCCTATTTAGGCGTAAACAACCTTTTTGATGAGAAGTTTAATAGTAATATACGAATCAACGCTTATGGTGGTAGATATTATGAGCCAGCTCCGGGAAGAAATAGCTATCTAGGCGTAACGATTAATTATAATTTCTAGCTATTATTGCCTTAAAATAAAATACACCAGGCAATTTATTTGCCTGATGTATTTTTGACTAGCATCTACTTAGGCTTAGCTATAACCATTTCAATTTCTACCAGCCATCCACCAGCCAAAGCATTTATTTGTACTGCTGAGCGCGCAGGTTTATTTGGCTGGTCTTCAGTTCCAAAGTATTTACTGTAGGATCTCATGAAACCTGAAAAGTCCATGCGTCCATCCAGTTCTGGATCGCCGACTAAGAAAACAGTTAATTTAACTGCATCGCCAAAATCAACACCAAGCGATTTAAATGAATTCTCGAATTTCTTTAATACACTCAAAGTTTGTGCTTCTGTGTCACCGGCCCATTCTCGAGTTCCTCTTTGAGCATCCGGATTGGCAGGCGAAGGTAATTGACCACTATGGTAAATAATGGTTGTGTCAGCTGTCACTTCCACTGCTCTTGAGATTGGGAAAGTTGAGTTATTTGGAAGAGCGTGACGAGTCACGTCAGCAAGGGCATTGCCACCCAGAAAAATTGCAAATAGATAAATTATAATTTTTTTCATAGTTTTTTCTTCCTGTTATTTTAATAATTATTATTTGGCACTATAAATGAATAAATTTCAATAATTTCATATGATACATGTATTTTTGTTGAGCTTAGGATTTAGTTTTCTGCCTCACTAAGAAGAAACAAGTCGGTCAAGAGTGCGCGCAGGTGAATTGAAGCATTTAGATTGTCAACAATTTCAGAGCTGATGCTCTTTTGGGTCAAGACTAAGTCAATTGCGGCATGCGCTTTGTTAGCGTCATCGATCAATACCCATGAAAAGTTAACTGGAACTGTATTATGGATTTCGATTAATTCTAATACGGCATTAGCCATATTAGTGAGAGTTTGACGCACTTCAGAGATGCCACTGCCAGCTTGGTCCGTCTCTTTACCTTGGGCGGCATATGCAAGTAAATACTCGTAACCTGCCTCAATGACTTCAATTTTTTTATGCAAGAGTGTCCCAATAATTTATTACGATTAAATTTAGAAAAAATTAATCCTTCACAACCCATTTCTCTTGATCATGATTTTCATCTTTTTCGTGCTCTGAGATCCAGCCTTTTATCATCGATCGGGTATAGAACAGTTTCTCTGGCCGTAAGCCAAAGTATATATGCAGTGAAATTACGGCAACCAGTGCCAGTGAAACTAGACCGTGGATCAAGAAAACCCAGCCTAAGATATCTTCAGACAAGGCATTTGTGCGCTCCCACCATGGAGTATCAATCAAAGCAAACATGATGATGCCACTAACGATAACCAAAAGAGTCAGTATCGTTACTGAAGCGTGCATACTTTTTTGGGCCAGAGAATATTTTCCTGGTTTGTAGCTTTCATCAAACGGTTCTTTGAAATCTTTTAAGCCGATCCACATGTCTTTTATATTTTGCCAAAATATGGATCGGAAGATATGGAAAATTGTAATTACAGTGAGTAACAGACCGGCCACCCAGTGGATAGTCAGCCAAGCAAATTCAATACCTATTTTTGGAAATATTCCAGTGATAAGTAGGACGAACATACTAACAGCCATAACCCAATGGAAGATTCGATCTATTTTTTCATGTCTCTCGATACGCTTGCCTGACGAGTCTGGTGCTGCTTTTCTTTTTTTAGCGGCCGCAATAATTGCATGCATAGCAATACCGATAAAGGTTAATGCTAGGATCACCCATAGGAGATCCCATGAAGCCCCAAGAATGACTTCTCGACCCCACACATCTTTTTTTAATGTCGCAAATTCCATTGCCTTAACTCCTGAGCGCTCTTTTCACTAGATTTTCCATTAGAGGAATTTTAAAATGATTGTAATTGAGAGTTTCGGCACCCTGAGAAGCAATCTTCGCAGCATTAGTAATGATTTTTTCGGATAATGGATTACCCTTTAGATATTGCTCTACTTTGTTCAATCGATAAGGCGTACACGCAACTCCCCCACAGACCATTCGACTGTCTTTTACTGTGTTAGCCTCTTCTTTGATAACCAAAGCAATACTGACTAAGGCAAAATCCCAAACATCACGATCCGCAATTTTTTCGAAATAATAGCGGGCATTTGACCATTCATTAGACAGTTTAATCCCAGTTAAAATTTCTCCAGGCTCAAGTGCTGTCATCTGAGTTATATGAGTGTCTGGACCAACAAAAAAATCTTCCGCAGACATTTCTCGGTCGCCATCTATATTTTTAATAACCATAGTCGCATTTAGAGCGACAAGCGCTGTTGCTGTATCGGATGGGGAAACTGCGACACACCGGCTGGCATTAAATAATGCATGCTCTCGATTCATCGCCTCCGGACTATCCGCATAACAGAGATTGCCACCTGCTCTGTAACAAGCTAAACCACGGCGATAATACCAGCAACGCGTATCTTGAATTAAATTGCCACCTAATGTACCGACATTGCGTATTTGAGGGCTCGCAACTCGGCCAGCGGCTTTTGCAAGTATTTCAAAATGGTCATTAATGAGTGGATTGCGAATTATATCTCTTAGAGTTGTTAGGGCACCAATTTCGATACCTGTCGAAGTTGCCTTGATGCCTTTGAATGCTTCTATATCGTTTAAATCAATGAGAGCAGTTGGATTTTTTGCGCGATCTTTTAACCATCCATAGGTATCTTGACCACCGCCTAGTAACCAGCCTTGCTGTCTAAATTTTTCAGCTAAATTTAACGCATCATCAACCTCTGTGGGTTGATAAAGTTGGACTTCTGGCATTACATCGTATGATGGCATATTGCTCTCAGAAATTATTTGTTTGAAGAGGTTTGAAGGATTGATTGTTTCCAGTAACATAATTTAAAATCATGTCACTACTAACTGGTGTGCGACCGAAATTATAACCATCGAGCGCATCAGAAATAGCAGATGTAAGCGCGGCAACTGCGCAACCCATAGCTGGTTCGCCTATGCCTCTTGCCCCAAAAGGATTTTGTGGATCTGGTAAGTCAACAGCGTCAGTTCTGGTTACTGAAGGCACATCAAGATAGCTTGGAACTTTGCACTGGTGATAGCCAATATTTGCCGGTAATCCATTTTGTGGATCAAATACATGACGTTCTAATCCCGCCATACCCATACCCCAAACTGCCCCACCTTTCATTTGTGCATCCAGACCTTGTGGGTGGACGACGGTGCCACATTCTGCAATACCAACATAATCCATAATTTCATATTTACCCGTCTCTAGATCAAGCTCAATTTCTACAAAAGCCGCTGCAAGCCCAGGTATGACTCCATTTTGAGGTAACTTATCTTTTGCCACACCCACTAAACCGGTACCGGCTATATTTTGAACTGAACGCTTGGTGATGTCGTGAATATCCTCAGGGTAGATAGCACCAGAGAATGTTCCACCAAACTCAATCGCAGCTTGTGCGATTTCAGCATAAGTCGAGCTTTTTGAGGGTGTGGTTTTATGGTGAACATGACGTCCATCAATATCAAAGTCATCAGCTTTGCCACCGTGAATTTTCGCGGCAATATTTTTCATTTTATCGACAGCATCTACCGCGGCAACGTAGTTGGTTCTGGTTTGTGCATAGGTTGAAACACTACCTGCTTGATATGAGCTCCATGGTAAGTTTTTATCACTCCGGCCATTATGGATGATGCAGTCATCCCATTCACATTTAAGTACTTCTGCGGCAGCTCTTGTGGTTGAGGCATAAGAATAAGTGCCTAAATTACCCACTCCAGAATAAAGGTGAATTTTCCCATCTGGGGCAATTCTGATTAATCCATCAAAGCCCTTTGCTCCTGCAGAATGATAACCTTGACCAATCCCTAAGCCACGAACTTTTGGCGCGTTTATTTTTTGTGGAAATTGTTGTTTCGTATCCCAGTCAAAAAGATCTGCTCCTTTTTGTAACGCTTCTTTCATATATGCGCTGGTGACAGGACGTTGCTCGGCGTATACCGTAGTTTCGTTATTAACCGCATTTATTTTTCTGATTTCTAAGCGATCTAAATCGAGTGCTTTGGCGGCCTTATCCATTAATGGCGCCATGATAGCGGCTATTTGATTTTGACCGGGTCCTCGTTGCGCTCCTCTTGGTGTGGTATTAGTTAGGACTGGAAGACCTCTAAAACGCATTGCCTCAGGATCATAAAGAAGAGAGATAGCACCACCCGCCGAAGAGCCATCACCACCGGTTGCATTTGGACCAATGTCCTCAATAATAAAAACATCACCGGCAGTCATTCGTCCATCTTCTGCGAAACCTAATTTAATCCAACCTTGAAAACCGACTCTGGCCGAGCCGATATAAAATTCTTGCTCACGAGTGATTCTTAGTTGCACGGGCCTGCCGAGTTTTTTTGAGAAATAACCAGGCAGAGCGGCGGCTGGATAGGCGCCAATTTTTGAACCAAAACCGCCCCCCGTATTCTCACTAATGAGCACCACTTTATCTTGTTCAACGCCCAGTAATCTGGCCAGACCAGGAAGCCAGAAGCTTTGGCTTTGTGCGGAGCCATATACATAACAAGTTCCATTTTGCCAATAGGCCATGGCTGTTCTGGGTTCCATGCTCATATGAGCATATCCTGTGGTTACAAATGGCTCTTCAATTATGAGCGCCGCATCTTTAAAGCCTTGTTCTAGATTACCGTAATTCCATTCAGTTGCGTGCTCACCGGTAGGTTCTTTACCGGCCCTAAATTCTTCAATTTGTTTTTTGGTCCATTTTATTTTTTTGAATCCAGAGCCTTCACGAGAACGGGAAAAAACATTTCCTTCTTCACGGGCATCTGGCCCACCTTCCATGAGGCTATCAAGCGGATCCACTGCAAACGGTAAGGTTTCAATTTTTACTTTAATTTTATTGAGAGCATCTTCGGCAATACGCTCATCGGTAGCCGCAACTGCTAAAATAGGATCTCCGATAAAAGCAGGGTTATTGGTTAAAATAGCGGCATTGGGTGCTTCTGTACTGGGCACATCATCTGCAGTAAGAATGCCAACCACTCCCTCCATATTATCGATTGCTGAAGTATCGATATCTGTAACTCGACCGTGCGCCACTGGACTGGTATACATTCTTGCAAAGACCATGCCATCGGCTCGAAAATCTTCGGCATATTTTGCTTTACCGTTAACTTTTCCGTAGATATCGGGTGGTATAAAATTCTTACCAATGTGTTTGTAGTTATTCATTGCTTTGACCCGAGGCACGCATCACACCGTTCAAATAGTGATCATAAGCACCGCAACGACAAATATTCCCCGACAGTGCTTGTCTTGCTTCCTCACGACTTGGTTTGGGATTTTCATTAAGTAATGCGACTGCCGACATGATTTGTCCTGGTGTACAAAATCCACATTGCGGGCTGAGTTCTTCTACAAAAGCTTCTTGGATCGGATGAAGAGTGCCGTCTTTGTTAGCGACGCCTTCTATGGATTGGACTTGTCGTTTTCGCACACTGTGCGAGAGTGTTGAGCATGCGTAGTTTGGTATACCATCAATCAATACAGTACATGCGCCACATTCACCTCGATTGCAACCAATCTTGGTACCTGTTAATCCAAGTTTATAACGTAAAGTACTGGCGAGAGTTTCTTGGGGGAGCACATCAACCCGACGTTTTTTGCCGTTGATATCAAGTGAGATTAGTCGCTCCACCGAACCTTTGGCATGCAAGTCTTTACTACCAAGTTGGCAGCCTGTTTGAGAAGCAACTGCACTGGATGCAATTACTGCTTTAATAAAACGTCTTCGCGTTAGGTTTACATTCACTTGAATCAGGGCTCCTCTTGATTCTATCTCTATTAGTGGTTATACAACTTTTATTCGTATATTTTTTTACTTTAACTTATTAATATCCTAGCACTAAATATTTATTTTTTATTCGCGGGCCAAGGCGTACCTTGGTCCATGACGGTAACTGGCGCCATGCCCATATAGGCGAATTTTTGCACTCGCTTTCCTTCATAAGTTTCAGTGGTGTAGATATTTCCTTTTGAGTCGGTGGCAATGTTATGCACAGCAAAAAATTGCCCTGGATTTCTTCCGCCATCTCCAAAATTAGTCAGTATTTCCATAGTTTGGCGCTCTATAATAAATATTTTTCTATTGGTACCATCGGCTAGAAATATAAAACGCTGCTCTGCGTCACTGGAAAACGAAATATCCCATACCGAGCCGTCCCCTAAACTATTAGGTTTGACAAATAGTTCTTGTATATAAGTTCCATCCGTCTTAAATACTTGCAAGCGATTATTCACTCGATCACAAACATACACCATGCCGTCATTGGAAGGTTCTGCGCAATGAACGGGATTTCGAAATTGTTGGGCAGGCTCTTGACCTGGCTTGAATGGGCCGAGATTAGTATCATCTGGAGCATTGCCGTAGGCACCCCAATATCTTTTTAGAGCCCCAGTGTCGGCATCTAAAACGGCGATACGTTTGTGGGTGTAGCCATCTGCTACAAAAGCTTCATTGGCTTTGGCGTCAAAGGCGACCTCCGCGACGCGACCAAAATTTTCTTTACTGTGACTGTCAATTTCTGCACCAGCTTGACCGTATTGTGCAAGAAACTCTCCATTACGAGTAAATTTTAAAATATGCGAATCACCGCGACCGTTACCACCGATCCAAATATTGTCCTTATGATCTATGCTGATGCCGTGATTTGATGCTGGCCAGTCATAACCTTCACCAGGGCCACCCCAAGAATTGACTAAGTTTCCAGCAGGATCAAATTCCAAAACATTCGGTGCAGGAATACAGCAGTCGGCCTTTTTTGGGTCACTTGCAGCACCTATTTCTGTTCTTTCATTGAAGCTGTCTCTTCTGTGAATGATAAACACATGATCTTTTGAATCTACCGCCAAGCCAATAGTTGATCCTAGTATCCAATGGTTCGGAAGTGGTTTAGGCCAGAATGGATCGACTTCAAATTGAGGTGCTTCTTTGCCTTGTGCTTGAACTGAGCTTGTTGGTTGGTCACAAGCTGTGAGAGCAAGGACAGAGAAAAGAAGAACAAAAGAATGGATGTATTTTTTTATCATGAGTAAGCCTCTTTTTTTATCCAATGTATATGTGGATATGTTTTGGTATTCTTGCGAATCAAGTAAATTTTATTTGTTAACATTACTGCCACTTATTATAGTATGCAAATTAAATTGGATTATTTGAAAATTTTCTCAGATTGGATGAGTATGTTACGCATGATGAAACTTATTAATTGTATCTCACTGCTCAAAAAGTTGGAAAATCCTTTATTAATGTGGATTGCTTTTATTGTGCTTGGCTTTTGTGTGCCTCTCAAAGGGATTAACGCACATGAAATACCCACCGATGTATTAGTTAGATCTTATTTTAAGGCTGATACTGAGGCGGTTAATTTATTGGTACGTGTGCCACTGGAGGCAATGCGTGATATGAATTTTCCGGTAAAAGGACCTGGTTATTTAAAGTTAAAAGAAATGCCTGAGTTAACTCTGGATGCCGCTGAAATTTGGCTGGGCAATTTTGTCGATGTTTATGCTGGCGAGCATAAAATAGCGGATTGGAAAATTTCCAAGACCAGAATTTCATTGCCATCAGATCTTTCGTTTGCAAGCTATCAGAAAGCATATGAAAGTTTTTCTTTAGCGCCACTCTCAGAAAATACATTATTGCATCATGATCAGGCGCTTCTTGATGTATTGATTACTTATCCATTAAAAGTCAGCGATACAAATTTTTCGGTCGATTTAAATTTTGGAGGACTGGGGTTAAATACCACCACTGTATTGACTTTTGTAACTCCTCAGGGAGCTAACCGAATGTTCGAGTTCACCGGCAGTCCTGGTTTGGTCGAATTAGATCCAACTTGGTATCGTGCTTTCCTGCGCTTTGTGATTTCGGGGGTAGAGCATATATTAAGCGGTCTTGATCATCTCTTGTTTATTTTGTGCTTGATTCTGCCATGCAGACAATGGCGGCCATTAATTGCAACTATCACCGCGTTTACTTTCGCTCATTCTGTGACTTTACTGGCCTCTGCTTTTGGGTTGGTGCCTAATAGTTTGTGGTTTCCACCGTTAATAGAAATGTTAATTTCCTTATCAATTGTTTATATGGCGCTCGAGAATATTCTAAGAAAAGATTTCCGCCAACGCTGGTCTATGGCTTTTGGTTTTGGTTTAGTGCATGGTTTTGGCTTTTCTTTTGCCCTAAGCGAGTCGTTGCAATTTGCTGGTAATCATCTTTTAACTTCATTGTTGAGTTTTAATATTGGTGTTGAGATTGGTCAGATTTTGATGATTGCTTTAGCCCTACCAATACTCAATTATTGTCTTAGAAATATTGCCTCAGAGAGGTTAGGTATTATTGTCATTTCTGTATTGGTATTACATACCGCTTGGCATTGGATGCTAGAACGCTACATGATAGTGAGTGCTTATCAATTTAATGCGCCATCATTGAGCTCAATAAGTTGGGATGAATATATGAACTGGAGTCTATTATTATTGTTTATTACTCTGATTTTATATTTCTTGCGTCGATGGTTTGGAGAATTTTTATCTAAAAATTAGGGTGGTTGTTCTTGAGGCTCTTTATTAAGAAAACACTTCAGGGTAAGCTCGAGTTCGCTTTAGGTTTAAAAATCGCTAATAAGAGCGATAGATAAATTCATAACAAGGAGAAAACAATGCAATCATTGATGATAGTTTTGCTCGGCATAGCAGGGATGACGTTTGGCTGGTTTGTCTATTCGAAATTTATAGCAACTAAAATATATCAACTTGATCCAGATTTTGTGACGCCCGCTAATGAGTTCAATGATGGTGTTGACTTTGTACCTACCAATAAATATGTCTTATGGGGTCATCACTTTACCTCTGTAGCGGGAGCAGCCCCTATAGTTGGTCCTGCTATCGCAGTTTATTGGGGGTGGGTACCTGCGGTATTGTGGGTTACTATTGGCACGGTATTTTTTGCTGGAGTGCATGATTTTGGAGCGCTCTGGGCAAGCTCCAGGCATAAAGGTAAATCTATTGGTGCGCTGTCTGAGGATGTGATTGGTAAACGAACGCGCGCACTCTTTATGGTGGTTATCTTTTTGGTCCTATTGATGGTGAATGCCGTATTTGGGGTGGTGATCGCCGGTGCCTTTGTGAATACACCTAATGCCGTTTTTCCTGCTTGGTCGGCAATTGCGGTAGCCCTCGTTATTGGTCAGTTGATCCATCGCAATGTAAATCTTACGTTGCTTTCTGTTGTGGGTGTCACGGCGTTGTATTTTTCTATCTATGTGGGAAGTGTCATGCCGATTGAGTTACCCGCAAATATGTTTGGTCTCACGGCCAATGCTAATTGGATTATTATTCTCTTTATTTATGCAGCCATTGCTTCAATGCTGCCTGTTTGGGTTTTACTGCAACCGCGTGACTTCATAAATGGGTTGCAGCTTTTCGTGGGTTTATTTTTACTCTATGGAGCGGTGGTACTTTCTTTGCCGGATATTTCTGCGCCGGCATTTAATAACAATATGGCGGAGGACGCCCCATCATTGGTGCCACTATTATTTGTCACGATCGCGTGTGGAGCGGTATCGGGTTTTCATGGCATTGTGGCATCAGGCACTAGCTCTAAACAACTCAACAAAGAAACCGATGCTCGTTTCGTAGGCTACTTTGCCGCGCTTGGTGAAGGGTCATTAGCGTTAATTACCATTGTTGCTGTGAGTGGCGCAGCGCTCGCTGCTACCCCTGAAATTTGGCATCAAATATATGATAAATACGGTTCAGCAGGAGCGGGGACTTTTATACAGGGTGGCGCACAGATGATTACCAATGGCTGGGGCCTTCCGGTGGGTATTTCTACTACCTTACTTGCAACCATGGTGGCCTTATTTGCAGGTACCACCATGGATTCAGGGGTCAGATTGCAACGCTATATTATTCAAGAATGGGGTGATATTTATAATATCGCGCTATTTAAGAAAGGGGTATTCGCGACATTATTGGCAGTGACTTGCTGTTTGTTGCTTGCTTTTGGTGCGGGTGGCGCCTCTGGAGCTGGTGGATTGAGTATTTGGCCATTATTTGGTTCGACCAATCAAATACTCGCGGGAATGACGCTCTTGGTATTGTCAGTCATGTTGATCAAGATGGGTCGACCTGCTAGGTACACCATTATTCCGATGGTTTTTGTGTTGATTACATCATGCTGGGCAGCTATTTTGAAACTGATGGAATTCTGGGTCGCGGGGAATTGGTTACTGGTGACAATCGATATTATTGTACTAGTGACTAGTTTCATGGTGATCCTAGAAGCGGTGTCGGTAATCGCTAAATTCCGAAAAACTAACGCTAAATAAAATGCCTCAAAATCTTATTTGCGGACAATTGAGGTAAAATATAGCAAATTTATGCAGAATGAGAAGATTAAATAATAATTAATCGGGTTGTTTCTATAATCTTATGTAAGCGCGATATAGAAGTGGTTAAATACACGTAATCATTCTGTTGCACCTTCACCACTAGTCTACAACTGGCTTTCAGGGCGCATCATGAATCCGTTATGTTTATAAGGTTCCTATCGGTTTCAATATTGTTGCATAAAAACAACAAATGATTTCAAAAAAAACTAATAAAACTCCATAGTTTTCTCTGAAAAAGCTTTATTTTCCTCCACATCTTTGGTTCAATCTTAAGTAACTGCCTTCACGGTAGTGATTGTTATGGGAGATTTTTGCCTTGATCAATTGTTTTCGTGGATGGTAATTGTCTTAAGCTATGGCGGTTTATTAATTAGATCAATATTGCTTTTAATTGAATCGGGAAACTGATTCGCAACTAATCGTTGGGGGAACTTAGACGATGAAAAACTTTACCGGGCCAGCTTGGCTGGCTATAACTTCGGTACTACTAGCACTTGGTTCATTACCTGCCAGTGTTTCTGCACAAGGTGCAGATGAAGCTGTTGAGGAGATCGTAACGATCGGTACTCGACGTCAAGGACGTACTGCACTCGACACCGCTGTGCCGATTGACGTATTTAATCAGGAAGATTTAGATTCAGTATCTTCATCTGACTTGATTGACGTCATCAAAACTTTGGTGCCTTCTTTTAACGTAGGCCGTGTGCCCATCGGTGATGGATCGACTATGGTTCGTCCTCCAACACTGCGTGGACTAGATGCTGATAAAACTTTGGTATTGATCAATGGTAAGCGACGTCATCGTGCTGCTCTTGTGGTACTAGGTGGTTTCGGTTCTCACGGACCTGACTTAGCTACGATTCCAGCCATGGCGCTGAAATCAGTTGAGGTTTTACGCGACGGTGCATCAGCCCTTTACGGATCTGACGCGATTGCCGGTGTGATGAACTTCAACCTGAGAGATGCTTCTGAAGGCGGACAAATTCGCATTCAGTATGGTGCCTATTCAGATACAGCTGGTGGACCAGGTGGTTTTGGATTCGGCAGACGCGATTCCCTTGAAGGCCAAGGCGGAGAGAAAGACTACAAAGTAGCTCTTAACTTCGGTATGCCTTTAACTGAGGACGGTTTCATCAACGTTACTTCTGAACTCTATAACGGCGAAGGCACAAGCCGTGGTGGTCGTTATGAAGGTGGGATTCAAGGTTGGGGTTCAGGTCAAAAACCTAAGCAAGCTGCTGAAGTAGTATCTGCTTTGTATGACCATGACGGCATAGCATCTACTGCTAAAGTCGCTCGTATGGGACCTGACGCTTTAACTCATGTCTATGAAACTACAACTACTGGTGTAAATCCTCAAGGTACTCTGTTAACTATTAGAAATTCTAGTGACGGTATCCCTGATGATCCTGATTATCGCTACAGAGACAATCTTTGTAATGCTGAGATCGGTGCTGGTGATTGTAATGAAATGGTATGGGGCGAGCCTACTCGCGATGGTATCCGAGTAATGGTTAACTCAGGTATTACACTTTCAGATTCGTCTGAAGCGTATGCTTTCTTTAACTACTCAGACACTAACGCTGACGGTTCTTTCTACCATAGACGTCCAGGTATCGCTCAATTCAAATTGAGTCGTGATCAAACTGGCCGTATTCACAATCCACGTGACGAGTATCCTGGTGGCTTTACACCTCGATTCCACGGTAACGTGATTGATGAATCTATAACTGCAGGTATCCGTGGTGATAGCAACGGTTGGAATTATGACTTCGCAGCACGCTCTGGTAATAACGAAATCCGTTATATTTTGGCTAATACCAGAAACCCATCAATGGGTGCAGCGTCTCCTGATTCATTCCGCCCAGGTAACCTCATCAATGATGAAGTTGCGTTTAATGCTGATTTCTCGAAAGAGTTTGATGTGGGCATGGCAAACGACATGAACTTGGCGTTTGGTTTGGAATGGCGTGAAGAAGGTTACGAAATTGTAAAAGGTGATACACCTTCTTGGACTATCGGACCATATGCTTCGGTTGATCCATGGAACTTCGACGTAACAGCTGCAGAAGTAACTGCAGGTGATACTCGCGCAGCAGGTTGTTATATTCCTGGTTTAGTTGCAACTCCTGGTACTCAGTGCGATTCTGGAGATCCAATCTTCAACGCATTGCCAGTAGGATCAAACGGCTTCCCAGGATATCCAGCTGCATATACAGGTAAATACTCGCGGGATTCCGTTGGTGCTTATATTGATATGGAAATGGACGTTACTGATGAGTTCTTGGTCAATGTTGCCGCTCGTTACGAAGACTTCTCTGATTTCGGAGATAACTTCAGCGCGAAAGTTGCATCACGTTACACTGTTAGTGATACTTTGACAGTTCGTGCTTCAGCGGGTACGGGTTTCCGTGCACCGACTCCAGGTCAGATCTCTACGAGGAACGTGTCAACACGTATTGATCCAAATGGTGAGCCAATAGCAGAGGGTATTTTCCCAGCATCAAATCCATTGACTACGTACCTCGGTGCGAAGCCATTGGATGCTGAGACTTCTTCACAGTTTACACTGGGAATAAGTTCTACTCCAACTGACAACCTCGTAGTTACTCTTGATTACTACTTCATCGAGCTCAATGATCGAATCGTATTGTCTTCAGATTTCAAAGTGGATGCCACAGTTCAAGCTGCTTTAACAGCAGCAGGAATCCCTTTCCAATCTGATATTGCTCAAGTTAGTTACTTTACTAATGACTTGACTACAGAGACAAGCGGTATTGATTTAGTTGCCACATACAACATGGACTGGTCAGGTGGTAATACTGTCCTTTCCGCTGCTGGTAACTGGAACTCTACAGAGGTAAAAGATCGTGTCAATAGAGGTACTGCGGCTGCGCCTAAGTACTTCATTAACGATGAGACTAAGCATGACAATGAGCATGGTTATCCAGAATATCGGATGAACATTTCTGCTCGTCACTCTATGAACAATGATGTCACTATTAGTGTTCGTGGTAATCTCTACGGTCCTTACAAGAACTCTAAGAATGGAAGCTTAACTACTGATGATATCGTCGAGTACGGTCGTGTGACTCAGTGGGATGCTGACCTTTCATGGGATTTGTCAGAGGCATATCGTTTGACACTTGGGGTTAATAACCTCTTTGATACAATGCCTGATGTTGATGAAGGTGATGGATCATGTTGTGGACGTACATACCGATCTGGTTCAGTTCAAGATTGGCAAGGTACTTACTACTATGTACGTGGTCAAATTAATTTCTAATAATGACCAAGAAATAATTGGATGAACGCTTAGTATAAGCAACCTTCCGATGATTAAAACCCCGCAATTGCGGGGTTTTTTTTTGGAAATGTTTTTTATGTTAATACTTAAAACTTAATACTTAATACTTAATACAAAAGGGAATAATTAGTTACTTGAAGACTGTCTCTTATCTCTTGGGAGAGGGTGGTGGTATTGAGATTGTTGGATAGGCAGTAATAGAAAATTCTAAATTAATTTTTTTCAACTACTCCGCCGTTACAGAATTATTAACAACAGTGAATAACTTGCTTTGCCTTTATTCGCTTTCAACATTGAATAATTTATTATAAATTTTCCACTCGCTTTCATTCTTTATAAAAGACAAAGTATCCA
>JAPKEL010000027.1 GCA_028822065.1 Woeseiaceae bacterium
ATTGGTTTTCACGCAGTAGGCATTCATTTATCTTGGGTAATTAAATCAACGAAAATTTGACGACTTAAATCCAAAATGAGAAGTAAATATAAATTGTCATAACAAAAGTAAGTATCACACCAGTAGCAATAATATCTTTACGATCCCAACTTTCACGGATTAATTTTCTGTCTATTGTTTGGTAAGTCAATCCATTGATATTATTTAGATCTGGGGCGGTTGTAAGGTATGAAACAATACAAATAATAGCACTGCATATAAGAAATAGTACGCCTGAAAAATACAAGAAATTAAAGTCACCCACATAAGCTAAAAATCTTGGGTTTGCTATTTTTTCTGCACCAAAAAAAGCCTGTATAAACAGCTTCAGCATACCCAATAAAAAACCCAACAAAAGCCCCCAAGTGGCTCCTTTATTATTAATTCTTTGGTTGAATAAACCAAGTAAGAATACCGCAGTTATTGGAGGAGCGAGGTAGCTTTGAACACTTTGCAGATATTGATATAACCCACCTTTGGATATTAACGGCATAATTGGAATCCATAGTAAACCAAGAATAACAACTATCAAGGTTGCAATTCGTCCAACTTGTATTAACCTCTTGTCAGAAGCAAATGGCCTTAATTTTTTGTAAACATCAAATGTAAATAATGTTGCAGTTGAGTTAAACAAAGATGAGAGAGAGCTCATTAATGCGGCGAGAATTCCTGCGACAACAAGGCCTCGAAGACCCTCAGGTAATAGTGTTGCCACCATGGCTGGAAAAACATGATCACCAAGAATTTTACCGTTGTCACCAGTCGAAATTATAAGTAAACCTTTTTCAAAGAGAGCTGCGCCAATTAGGCCGGGTATCAGAAAAATTAAAACTGGCCAAACTTTTAAAAAGGCACCCCAGAGTGCTCCTCTTCTAGCTGATTTAAGATCTTTTGCTGCAAGTGTTCGTTGAACAATGTATTGGTCAGTACACCAATACCAAATGCCAACAATGGGAGAGGCAATTAAAATACCTAACCAAGGAAAATCAGGATCAGAGAGAGGTCTCCACAAAGCATATTGAGCCACATTCTGACTAGCAAATAACTGCAGTTCATCAAAACCACCCAGTTTCTCTAATCCAAAGTAGGTAATGGCAAATGATCCCACTATAAGAATAATTGCTTGTAAGGAATCTGTGAATAATACTGCTCGAAGGCCACCTGCAACTGTATAAATACCAGTTAAAGTGACAGTTGAAATTGCACCAATCCAGAATGCATTTTCCGGGGACCCAAAGGTATCCGGTAATAATGTTTCAAATACCAAGGCACCTGCATATACAGTCACTGATACCTTCGTTAAAACATAAGCAATCAAAGAGACTATGGATAATATCCAACGTGGTTCTTTACCAAACCTTTTTTCAAGAAATTCAGGCATGGTAAATACTTTAGATTGATAATAAAACGGCACGAATACCCATGCTAGCAACACGACAATCCATGCATGTAATTCATAATGCGCCATCGCCAAACCGGTGGAGGCACCTTGGCCAGCTAGACCGACAATATGCTCAGAACCAATGTTGGATGCAAATATCGATGCGCCTATCGCAAAGAAACCAACATTTCTTCCTGCTAAAAAATAATCGGTAGATGTCTTTTGATTGCGACTTGCATAGAAAACTATACTTAGGAGAATAAAAAAATAGAATCCTATAATAGTCCAGTCAAAAGTTGATAACATATAATGATTTTCCTTTTTTAAAAAATAATGACTGTATAGTTTAAGGGTATGAGTTTATACAATATTATACGTTAGCGTTTTTTTATGGTGTAAATTTATAATTAACTTTATTAATTAAATATGAGATGAAAATGACAGATGCTTTAACTTTGATTGGAGATATTGGTGGGACAAATGCTCGTTTTGCTTTAGTTATTCCGGGTGAAACTAAGTATTTTAAGATGAAAATTATGAAATGCTCCGATTTTAATACCATTTATGATGCAATTGAATTTTATCTGAATGAAGTTGATACGAAATCTTTAGATAGGATATTTTTTGCTGCTGCATCACCAATTTTGGAAAAAAACATAAAAATAACTAATAATCATTGGGTTATTGATAAAGAGGTATTACGTCAAAAATATAATCTCAGGTCAATGAGTGTAATTAATGATTTTAAATCTATTGCACATGCAATGGGGCGCCTAGACAAATCCAACTTTCAAGCTATTGGAAAGGTTAAACAACATCATTTTCTTAGTTCTGACTATAGTCTTGCGATAATTGGTCCTGGAACAGGCTTAGGTGGGTCAGGACTAATCAAAAGAAACGGTATCTTAATACCATCAGCAGCAGAATTAGGACATATTGGTTTTGCTCCGCAAAATGATCTTCAAATAGATATTAATAAAGTATTAAAGAATAAGTTTAATAGAATAATTAATGAATCACTTCTTTCTGGACCAGGTATAGAGAATATTTACTGGGCATTACGTCAATTAAATACAAAAAAAAATAAAAAGCTCTCTGCTGAGGAGATATTCAGAGTCACAGCTTGTGATGAATTAGCAAAACAAAGCGTTGAATTATTTTTTGAAATTCTTGGACAAGTTGCTGGTGATTTTGTCTTAGCTTTGGGCGCCATGGACGGATTATTATTGACTGGTGACATTATAAATCATTACCCAGATATGCTTAAAAATAGTAAGTTTCGTTGTGGTTTTGAAAATAAGGGAGACTATCAGCCCTTAATGAAAAGAATACCCACATCATTAGTTACTACATCAGAGATGGGCTTACTTGGTATGCTTTGGTTTTCTATTAAAGATGTTGCTTAGTAAGCGAGATGTCAAAAAATTAAAATTAACGGTTAAATAATTATGGTAATCACAAGATTTATATCTAAATGTATAATCATATTAGTATTTGTTTCCTGTACTGAAAATAAACCACTATCAAAAATTTCTTTTATTGAGATGACGATCTCGGGGACTCAAGAGGCTGTTATAAATGGAAGGATAAGTTGTAGAGAAGTGGTGCAGGGATATCTAGATCGAATCGCTTTTTATGATAAAGCAAAGGGCATTAATGCTATTACAGTACTTAATCCAAAGGCGCTAGAAAAAGCGGATGCGACTGATAATATACTAACAAGAGGTGGGCAACTCCCCGAGCTATTTTGCACACCCATAATAGTTAAGGATAATTTCGATACACATGATCTTGTCACTTCTGGAGGATCTATTGCTCTAGCAGATAATTTTCCACCTGATGATGCATTTATGGTGCGCAAGCTTCGAGAGGCCGGTGCCATAATCATAGCAAAAACTAATATGGCAGAATGGGCCTTTAGCCCCAGAGAAACTGTGTCCTCATCGTTTGGTAGAACAGCTAATGCTTATGACATTAATTATGTTCCAGCTGGCTCATCAGGAGGAACTGCCTCAGGAGTGGCTGCTAATTTTGCTCTCGCAGGATTAGGAAGTGATACAGGTAATTCTATTCGTGGCCCTTCATCGCACCTTGCTCTATTTGGCATACGCTCTACCATAGGACTGACTAGTCGTGATGGTGTGATTCCTCTTGTGTATGATCGAGATATTGCTGGTCCCATGACTCGCACTGTTGAGGATGGCGCACGTTTATTTAATGTTCTAGCAGGATATGATCCTGCTGACCCACTAACCATTCCTAATATGCGGGAAGAGAATTATTTGGACTTCCTTAATATTGAAGGCTTATCAGGAAAACGCATTGGCGTTCTAAGAGTATTAGTAGATCATGAGGATGCTGACAGTGAAATTAAATCTATTTTTGCAGATGCATTATTAGACATGGAGTCTGCAGGTGCGATTATTATTGATAATATTAAAATCCCTCGTTTTGATGAACTAGAAAGCCAAATTAAATCTTGCAGTAGTTTTCGTTATGATTTGATGCGTTATTTGCTTAAACTAAACTCGCCTCCATTTTTAGATGTAAAAACTCTACTCGATACTGAAAATTATGTACCTGCCTCCAAAAATGGCTTAGAATTTTTTTCACAGTTTCCACTAGAAATAAGTCCTGAGGATAGGGAAGATGCCTGTCAATTATGGCCGAATAACACCCTCCGTAATGAACTACTTACTTATACTGTTACTGCTATGGATGAAGCCAATTTAGATGTATTAGTTTATCCAACTTGGTCTAACCCACCAGCATTAATTGATCACGCTACCAAGGGTTATAAAGGCGATAATAATCAGTTTCTTTCACCTAGCGCTGGTCTTCCAGCTGTTACTGTTCCGATGGGTTTTTGGCAAAAAAAATTACCTGCTGGATTGCAAATATTGGGACGGCCATATTCAGAAGGATTATTATTCGAAATCTCATACTCTTATGAGCAATTAAGTAAAAAAAGACGCCCACCAAATGGCTTAGGTCCTATTTCTTTTAATAATAATTATTGAGCTGTCTCAGATACTTCAAATACCCTTGAATCTCCCCGGTCTCTTGGGTCTGATGCAGCGATCCATGACCCATTATCTTTTATAATTACTTGCACATCGCCAAAGTCATAACTGTGCGGTATGGTTTTGTAACCGTAATCACCCAATGCAGCAATGGTCTCATTTGGCAAAGGATTGTTAATCGTAAAGCCGTTATAGGTAACCTCATCTTCTGGTAACAATTGATGATGGAATCTTGTCGCTTTTACGGCTTCATAAGGGCTCATTTTAAAATCGATAATATTGGTAATAACTTGAAAAACGCTGGTGAAAATTGTAGAGCCACCCGGTGTACCCAGGACCATCTCTACCTCATTATTTTTTAGTATAATTGTTGGTGACATAGAGGACAGCATTCGTTTCTCGGGTTGAATCTCATTGGCTACGTTCCCTACCACACCAAATATGTTTGGTACGCCAGGTTTAGCGCTAAAATCATCCATTTCATTATTAAGAAGAAAACCAGCACCTTCAACAACGACTCCACTGCCATAATTCCAGTTAATGGTATAAGTATTTGAGACGGCATTACCCCATTGATCGACAATAGAGTAATGAGTTGTATTGGGTGATTCTAGTCCAGGGTGGACGCCTTTAAGTGTCGAAATACTATCGGGATTCACTTCTAAAGCACGGTTTGCAATATATTCATCACTTATTAGAGTTGATATATTGGTGTCATAAAAATCAGGATCACCCAAGTATTCGGCTCGATCAGCAAATACTCTTTTTTCCATTTCTGCCACTAAATGTATGTATTGTGGAGTATTGTGCCCTGCACCATCGAAAAGATGCGCGAGATAATCTTTCATTTTTAATAATTGAATTACTGCAAATCCTCCCGAACTGGGAGGAGGTGAGGAAATAATTTCGTATTCACGCCATTTTGCTCTTAGCGGTTCTCGCCATATGGCTTCGTATTTATCAAGATCTGTTTTTGTAATTAACCCATTGCTTTTACTCATTTGTTCCACAATAAGATCAGCTGTTTTGCCACGATAAAAGTCATCCATTCCATATTTAGCAATACGTTTCAGAGTTTGTGCGAGCTCTGGTTGCTTGAATTGTTCGTTCACTTTGATGGAACCAAAGTATGTTTTAAAGTTTGTTTTATCACCAAACCAATTTAATGAATTATGAATATCGTCTACTAATATTTTTGCCGGTAAAAATCCTTCTTCAGCAAGAGATATGGCTGGCTCAAGTAACTTTTTCCAAGGTAGTTTACCAAAGCGTTGATGTGCTTTCCAAAATCCTGCAACCGTTCCAGGAACACCAACAGCTTGTCCGCCGATCAAGGTTGAGTCTTTAATGACATTGCCATGTTGGTCTAAATACATATCTTTATGGGCAGCTAATGGTGCTTTTTCGCGATAATCTAAAAATGCAACTTCATCCCCTATTTTGATAGTCATGAAACCACCTCCACCAACATTACCGGCGTCGATAAAGGTTACAGCCAGGGAAAATCCTGCTGCAATGGCAGCATCTACAGCATTACCCCCTTGATTTAATATATCTTGACTAATTTGGGCGCCATACTGATCTGGGATGGCAATTGCTGCAAATGTCTGTTGTTGGGATTGAGGATTCTTTTTTGTTGTTGTTAGGATTGGATGATTAGAGCTTTCACTGCACCCAGAGAGGGCCAGAGTAATCGTCATCAAGAATAGACTTTTTTTTAAATTCATTATTATCTAATTATAACCATACAATTATTTTATTTTATAGAGATATCCAAGCAGTTTTTAGGTCTGTATATTTTTCGAGTGCATGGAGTGATCTATCATGACCATTACCTGATTGTTTCACCCCTCCTAATGGGACGGTTAAATCGGCTCCACCGTAACAATTAACATGGACAACACCTGCACGAATTGATCTAACCATCCTATGCGCTTTACTCAAATCAGATGTCCATACAGCCGCTGCTAAACCATAGACTGTTGCGTTCGCAATTTTTATTGCTTCTTTTTCATCCTTGCATGTAAGAATGCTCAAGACTGGACCAAAAACTTCCTCCTGAGCTATTTGCATATCATTATTGATTTTTGAGAATACGGTTGGCTCCATATAAAAACCACCCAATTCCTGGTTTATTTGCTTGCCACCAGATCTCAGAATGGCACCCTCTGTCACCGCACTTTTTACATAACTAAGATTTTTATTAAGTTGATCTTGTGAGGCAATTGCACCCACATTAGATTTTAGATCCAAAGGATCTCCCACGATCAATTTTTTCGATTCATTTATCAGTTTTTCTGTAAATTCTTCAGCAATAGCTTCTTCGATAATCAGTCTCGAACCGGCTACACAAACTTGACCAGAATTTCTAAAAATCCCACCTAGACTCTGTGTTACGGCTTTATCAATATCTTGTGTATCGGCGAATACGATATTTGGCGATTTGCCACCCAATTCAAGATAAACTCTTTTTAGATTAGAGCGTGAAGAATACTCAAGAATTTTTCTACCCACTACACCCGATCCTGTAAAAGCAATAACATCCACATCCATATGCATAGCCAAGGCCTTCCCAGTAATCTCTCCATCGCCAGTAATAACGTTGAAAACCCCCTCTGGTATGCCCGCTTCTGTAGCTAGTTCTGCCAATCTCAATAAAGATAAAGATGCATTTTCAGCAGGCTTAATCACGACTGAATTGCCCGTGCTTAAGGCAGGTGCAAATTTCCAAGAGGCGATCATTAAGGGAAAGTTCCAAGGAATGATAGCTCCTATGACACCAATCGGTTCACGATGAATTAATCCCAATATATTTTCAGATGTTGGAGCAATTTCACCATACATCTTATCGATTGTTTCGGCATAATAACGGATACAACCAGCGGCACTTGTTGGTTCTGCCATGATAGCCATATTGATCTCGGTACCATTATCTCTAACGCCCAGAACGGCAAGTTCTAAGGCATTAACCTCAATAAGCTCTGCAAATTTATTGAGAATTTTCTTTCTTTCTTGGGGTGCGGCTTTTGACCAGGATCCATTTTCAAAAGATTTTCTGGCTATTGTTACTGCATTATTAACATCATTGGCATCTGCATTTGCAATAGTAGTTAGGATTTTTCCATCTATAGGACTCATGACGTCAATGGTTTCTCCAGATTGGGCTGGGATTTTCTTACTTCCAATAAATAGATTCTGAGATTCAATTTTCGTATTTCTCAGGCTATCAATGTCGTTTTGTGTAATCATATTTTATCTCTTTATTTTTTTGCTGGTATGAAGTGAGAATTAGTATTTTAGTGGCAAGCTTTTCCGTATTTCTTTAGTCGGAAGTAGTTATAAGGAAGAGGGGTCATAAAGCCAGCAATCAACATCGGTATGACCGTGAAAAGAGTAATTTTGGCTTGACCACCTGTCATTATATAATCCACTGCATTCATCGCAATCTCCATCGAAATCATGGAGATTAAAGACATTCCAATGGCAGTTCTGAATGCTATTTTAAGGGTCATTTGTTGTGCAAGGATAATTGTTTCTAGGATAATTGAGGTGATCAACCCATTGACTATTGCAAGCAGCATAATACCCATAACAGGAAAGATGATACCTGAGAATTGAAAAAACAATATGGTACCAAAATCCCCAATTGAGCAGCCAATCAAGCACCAAGTGGTATTTTTAGCGGCATTTTTCCATGTATGCTTGCAATCCCAGCTTAATGTTTTCTGCTGGTTATTATTTTTAATTGTATTCTCCATACCTAATTAATTTGCCTTCTTTCTGACCTATCAAAATACATGTCCATTTTATCTTCATTGTGCATCTGCCGGTAAAATGAGTCTGGATCGCATTCATAAGGATAGATGACTGTATTTGGATTTTTTACCCATTTTCGGCGTCTAATTGGTGGTTCTTTGTAATTTTCTGGATCAATTAATGTGATAACAGCATGCAAGCTATTGCCATCCTCGCTCAGGGTATATTTTTCATGCATTTTGGCTCCATCAGATATGGGCTCACCTCTAAAATCTCTGACATTACCCTCGAGTAGTTGTGTATTAATTATTAAATTATTACCATCCCATTTCCCATTAGAAAAGCCCATAGATGAAGTTGGGTAATATTCGGGTGGTTGACGATTATCCATAAATACTCGCCGAACTTCACTATCTACTTCATATAAAAAGCTGTAGCGTTTTTCACTTTCTAGTATTTCAACAGGATAAGCACCCCAAGCTACCATCGCAACAATGCCCGGTGAAACACAACGGACATTTGGTTGGTCATAATGGTCGATATAATCTTTATGCCATGATTGAGCCTTATCTGTAAGATCCATGGAGTATTTACGAAAATCCACACCTGGTGCAGGCGTCCAAATACCAGTTATATCTCTGGGTTCGGGAGGTAGATTTGTTTTTTCAGGAATAACTCTTTTAGCGCTCCATTTACCTCCTGGCTCTGGAGCTTCGGTAGCTCCTTCGATAGTGAAAGTACCAGCCATGTTTGAATCTGAAAAACTGCCAGTGAGTCTGCGATTGAATGAGAATCCAGCTAAATCTCTGCTATCAATAATAATTTCTATAGTGTTTTCATTAATCGTTATTGGAACTGGCCCTCCTTCAACATGCCCTATCCATTTTTCATTGAATTTTTTTAGCGATAATTTACCGATAATGGCTGCTTTATTGTCCGTAGGCGCACCAATTACAACCGAATTATCAATTTGAATTTTTTTGCCATTCAGTAGCAACATCCAGTCACCCTCGATTGAGCTTTGTGCAAACCCAGGTGAAGAGATGAGACATAGTAAGATCAGTGCATTACGTACAAAGAATTTTTTGGATATTGATAAATCTGTTTTTTTACTCACTTTTTTATCTTGGATCATTATTTTTTGCCTCATTCGTCTGAGTCAGGATATTTTTTACCCAAACTGGATCCGTCAGGTAATTTGATGGAGATTACTGATAACAGTTTTCTGTCATCTCGGCCGGGATGGCCAATTATGCTGATTGTATCGCCAACTTGAATAGTTGTTTTAGTCCATCCTTTTCTAACTAATAGGGATGGACTGCTTGTTCTTACATCCCAACTTTCTATTTTGTTTTTATTATTAATTATATCAACGTAATAGCGAACATGAGGATTTCGAAACCAAATTTCGGTTACCACGCCATTGATGGTAATTGTTTTTTCCGCGGTAAATTCAACAGCAAATGAATGGTGTGCTTGCACTGAATTAGCAAAACTCAAGATTAATAAAATAATTGTTAATTTATTTATATACAAATACATTGTGAGTCCCAAGTGAGTATGTAATTAATTATAATGCTAAATGATACTATTTGTTTGCAGTATTGATAATCTTGTTGCGTAACTTGTAAATGCCTCGCAAAAAAAAAGATATGTTATATTCTTAAATCAGAATAGAAGATATCAAAAAAATCTTAAAAAACTCATTTAAACATCTCAAGGAAGGTTCTGAGGTTAAGTATCTTAACAAAAAAAACGGGAGTTATAAAAATGAAAAAATGGACTTTATTAATAATTATTTGTACTTTTTTAGGTGCTTGTACTCAAAGTAATGAAAAAGAAATAATATTTTTTGTTGAAATGACGAACAATGAAAAATCACAAACTGAAATAGAAAATTTTTCTAAACACTATCAAAATATCGTAAATACAAATGAACCAAAAACTCTTTCATGGAAGTTTTTTGATGCTGGAGAAAATAAGGTAATTGAATTATCCAGATGGTCAGATTCAGAAGCGATAAAAACTCATATTGAAAATATTTCAGAAGGAGGGATTCTGCAGAAAGATTTTGAATCCTTCGTGGATCATTATGTTATAGAAAAAATAAGTGTTCTAGGTGAAGTGACCGAAGAAGTAAGAGTAATGCTCAGTAATCTAGGTATACCAGTTACATTTAGCCCTTTAATCGCCGGTTACAGTAAGTAAATATTTCATGCGAAATAATGGTAAATATTTAATTATTAAGGTCCTGATTGTTATAACTTCTGTCATGGGATTGGCTGTGGCTGAAAAAAATACCTCTATCTCAATTGAGCTAGACAATGAAATCCAACAAATGGCAGATGATTTTTTAGATTTAAAACCGATGCGTGGTTTCAATTATAAAAATATAACACTTACCGAAGCGTATTTATGGCAAGGTAAAATGGCTGACTATCTTGGTAAAAAATATGGATCAATTGTTGGCTATAAGACCGGAGGGCATAATGTTGGCCCAAGTTTTCCAACTTTTCCAAAAGATGGGGTGCGTGGCTTACTTCTAAAGGAAATGCTTTTACCCAGTAACTCTTCAGTTCATCTAGACTCTACGAAACGGGGTTTTTTGGAAGCTGACTTTGCTTTTAGAGTTAGAGATGACTCAATCAATTATGCGCAAAATGAAATGGAGTTATTGGCAGGCTTAGATGCCATTATTCCATTCGCTGAAATACCTGATCCTTATTATGAGGAGGGAACTAGATCGGTGAATGGAACGGTAGTTTCAAACATGGGGAGTAGATTTTCATTTATGGGAATGCCTGTCTTAATAGATTCAACAGAATCGTGGGCCAATAAAATCAATAATTTCACTTTTGCGGTGCACAATGAAGAAGGGGATCTTATTGAAAAAGGTAAAATCAAGGGATGGTATAAACCTCTTGAGGTAGTCGGATGGTTGCGAGATCATTTATTATCTAGTGGCATTAAACTGAAAACTGGAGATATTCTATCATTGGGAAATATTGGGATTATTAGGCAGCTGCACCCAAACTCACCAAGAGGCCCAGCTTATAAAAGCAATTCATTCATACTCAGTTATTATGGCCTCAGTGATCAGCCTATGAATGTTACAATTAATGTTGCTAGAGACGAACTATGAAGAGCTGGCATTTACGGAAAAATATCATTATCACTTTTTTACTATTATTGACTATGGAGGTTTTCGCGCATCATGGTTGGTCATATTATAAGGATGAGTTATCCATTGATTTAACCGTGATAGAGTTACGTTTACGTAATCCGCATGATCGGATTATAGCGATTGATAAGGATAATCACGAGTGGAATTTATTATTGGCTCCGCCAGCAAGAAATCGTCGCTTTGGTTTTGATGGAAGCACTTTAAAGATAGCTGATAAGATAGAAATTCTAGGGCAAAAACACATCACTAAGAGTGAAGTGAAAATTCACTGTATCTATAAAAATGATGAATTAATTTATACCTACCGATATCCAAATGGCCAAAGCAGTCTTGATTTTATGAGGCTTGATGGGAATTGCTAAATTTAAATAAAGCCTTTTCAAAAAATTTGAAAAGATTTGATTTGATTCAATAAAGATATGTGTATCATTACGCATATAAATAAACACAGCTCACTCTTCCAAGGAGATTCTCATGCGATTTAGAAGTAAACAGATTCATGCTGGGGTTACACCCGACCCAACTACAGGCGCTATCTTGACGCCTATTTACCAATCAACAACCTTTGTGCAAGAATCAGTTGATAGTTATTTAGCTAAAGGGTATTCATACTCTCGCTCGGGAAATCCAACCGTGAGAGCATTAGAGAAAAAGTTAGCTGAGTTAGAGGGTGGTTATGATGCCACTTGTTATGGAACAGGTATGTCTGCGGTTAATTGTACAATGCTGGCTTTTTTAAGTGCAGGCGATCACGCTATTATATCTGATGTGGCTTATGGTGGAACTTATAGACTATGTACAAAAGTATTAAGTCGATTTGGGGTAGAGTTTTCCTTTGCAGACACTTCAAATCCTGATGATGTTAAATCAAAAGTAAAAGAAAACACGAAACTTTTCTTGACCGAAACTCCTGCCAATCCAACAATGAAACTTTCAGATATAGCTGCAATCTCAGAAATAGCAAAAGCTGCCAATGCAGTGCATGTGGTTGATAATACTTTGATCACACCTTGTTATCAGCGCGCAATTGAACTAGGTGCCGATTTATCTTTACACAGTACGACCAAATATTTTGATGGTCATAATGCTACTGTAGGCGGTGCTGTGATTGCTAGAACTAAGGAATTGGATGAAAAAATTCGCTTTATTCAAAATAGCACAGGATCTATCATGTCGCCCATGGTTGCATGGCTAACCCTTCAAGGATGTAAAACACTTTCCGTCAGAATGGAAGCGCAATCAGCCAATGCTCTTGCAATTGCTCGTTTCTTAGAAAGTCATCCTAAAGTTAAGCAAGTTGCCTATCCAGGTCTTGAATCTTTTCCTCAGCATCAATTGGCAAAAAGTCAATCTTCAGGTTTTGGTGCGATGTTATGGTTTGAAGTTGAGGGTGGGCTTAAAGCGGGTAAGCAATTGATGGACTCGATTGAATTATGGACACTGGCTGAGAATCTGGGCTCTGTTGAATCATTGATAACACATCCGGTAACTATGACACATGCTGATGTAGATGAAGCCGAGAGAAAAAGGGTTGGTATTATTGATGGATTGGTAAGATTATCGGTCGGCCTTGAAGATGGTGAAGACCTTATCGAAGCATTAGGCAAAGCATTGGAGGATGTTGAAGTATAAAAATAGGGATAAATTTCTTGTTATGGTGCCCCTCTAGAGAGTGCATGACATAGGTACAAAGAAATCGTCAAAAGTATCATGGCTGTTGCTTGGTGGGCAGCAGCCAATGCTGTTGGTACAAACATCAGTAGTGTGGATACACCTAGAATAAATTGCAATACTGCGGTGTGTAGTAACGCATTCACTGCTTTGCTGGCTCTATACGAAAGCTTCATTTGACGGATTTTGAACCAATAGAGACTAATTGCAATAAATGTGATGAGTGTAAGTATTCGATGGTTGAACTGAACCATGACAATATTGTCAAAGAAATTTATCCAAGTAGGTTCCAATGAAAATATACCAGGTGGTATCCAGTAATCTCCCATCATAGGATAAGTATTGAAGATTTTACCAGCTTTGAGTCCAGCCACAAATCCGCCTGAGACAATGGTAATTATTATTAATACAGTCAATCCAATCGTTTTAATTGACCAATTATGTGGAGTGGTTTTTACTGGATAGAGAAGAGTGAGAGCAGTCCAAAACATGAACCCATAGATTAGGAAGGCTGAGGATAAGTGTGCCGTCAGCCTATATTGACTTACTGCTGGGTTATCGATCAAACCGCTTTTAACCATATACCACCCCAATACGCCTTGCATGCCTCCTAGAATTAACATAAGTAGGTATTTTGGAAATTCATTTTTTTTAATATAACCCTTGATAAAGAAGAAGGCCAAAGGAAAAAAGAAAACCAATCCAATCAATCTTCCTAGCAGTCTATGCAGATACTCCAACCAAAAAATTTGCTTGAAACTATTAACATCCATTGAGAAATTTTTAATAATAAACTCTGGAGATTGCTTGTACATATCGAAAGTTGTTTGCCAATCTTCAGCACTAATCGGTGGGATAATTCCCATAATAGGTCGCCAATCCACCATAGAAAGACCTGATCCAGTCAAACGAGTCACACCCCCCAAAATAACCATTAAGAAAACCATGACACAGCATGTAAGGAGCCATTTCACTACGACTAAATTATCGGTGGAGATTTTGCTCTCAATCAGCATTAATACTATCCAATTTTTTCATATAAGAATGCGCTCTGGTTCAGCCTGAATAATAATGATAATTTACCATTTATCAACATAATACTCTTTGTATACTGATTAAATAGGAGTGTTGTTACACACATTTACAACTCAATTTTTAGTAAATTTAAAAATCTGATTTTTTAAGTGGCAATGAAGTTGTATATTTTATTGTTTCCATACTGAAGCTTGAACTAACATCATAAAGATCCACTTTGGCGATCATTTCTTTATACATTTCATCATAACTATTCATATCAGGAACAACAGCTCTAATTAGATAATCTGTATCTCCACTTAATCGATGGACTTCCATGATATTTGGATTAGATGAAACCATCTTGTGAAAACCATTAAACCAACTTGATGTATGCTTATGAGTTCTGATCGCTGAATACACAGTCAGGTCTAAACCTACTTTTTTTTGATCAAGTAAGGTGACCCTTGCACTTATAATTCCAGCCTCTTCGAGAGCTTGTATTCGCCTCCAGCATGTTGAGGTTGATATGTTTAAGGTCTTAGCTACCTGGGTTACAGTTAAAGTGGCATCATTTTGGATGACTTCTAGAATTTTCATGTCTTTTTGATCCATTTTTTTATCCTTTTAAGAAGTTATGATGAAAATATATTTCATAATAACTAATAATTATAGAATATTTTACTAAAAAAGTGTGTATTTTTAATATAAAAGGGACATATTTTCATTAAAAATAATATATAATTTTTCATATTCAGATAAATATTAATTGATACAATTAGGTGAATATTATTAATAATCGCACTGTTTTTTTTACTTTGCTGGTATCGTATTTCTTTTATTCAGTTTATATTTATGCCTCAGGAACTGATGCGTTGCCTGGAATGATCTCACACACGGATGAAAGTCGTCATGGGCAGCAATTATTTCAAGAATATCATTGTACTGCCTGCCATCAATTTTATGGACTAGGAGGGCATATGGGCCCTGAATTAACCAATGCTATGTCATATCGAGGTGGTGATATTGGTGAGATTATAGCAAGGGCTTTTTTGGTTAATGGCGGAAATGGAATGCCAAACTTCAATCTATCTGAATCAGAGGTATCTGCGTTAGTCGCTTATTTGAAATTTGTCGATAAAACAGGAACATACCCACCTAAAAATTACGAAGTAAAATGGGGGATGATATTCCAAGAAGATGATCCAGAATGGATATCAAAGGAAATACAATGATTGGATTAAGGTTTATGCGTTTAGGGGTATTATCCCTTGCCATTGGGTTATTTTTTGGGGTAATTGGCGGTTTTCAGTTTCTGTTTCCAGAATTCTTAAGAGAATTATTGTTTACTAAAACTAGAGCTATACATGTCTCAATGGTTGTTTCATGGATATTCCTAATTGCTATTGGTGGGATTTATTACTACTTACCTCAATATACAGGAAAGAAACTGCATTCAAATAAGTTGGCTGTTTGGCATTATTGGCTTTTTTTAATTACTGGTATTTGTGTCTTATTTAGTTATCTGTCTGGGAAATTTGGTGGCCGTGAATATTTTGCATTCCCACCCATATTAAGTATCCCTATTTTCGTGAGTTGGGTTTTATTTGGTTTCAATTATTTTAAAACCATGTCATATGAAAAGAATCCTTGGCCTGTGTATTACTGGCAATGGGCTACTGGCATTGTTTTCTTCTTTCTTACTTATACCGAAGCTCATCTCTACTTGATACCATATTTTCGAGATAATATGGTCCGTGAAATTATAGTGCAATGGAAATCCTATGGCGCACTTACTGGTTCATGGAATATGTTGGTATATGGAACTGGACTATTCATTGCTACTCGAATAGGTGGAAGTATAGATATTGCAAGGTCAAAGATGGCATTCGGACTCTATTTTCTTGGCCTATTTAATTTAATATTTGGATGGGCGCATCATACTTATTTAGTTCCATCTGAAACTTGGATTAGAACGTTTGCTTATTTCGTAAGCATGACCGAATTATATATATTTGGAAAAATAATTTGGGATTGGCGTGGATCCCTTCAACAATGGGAAATCAACAGGCATATTACTGCTTATAGATTTTTGTTTGCTGCCGATATATGGGTATTTCTAAATTTAGGATTGGCGTTGATTATTTCTGTCCCAATTTTTAATTTGTATACGCATGGAACACACATAATTGTAGCTCATGCTATGGGCAGCACAATTGGGATAAACACGATGATTCTTTTATCTTCCATATTTTTTATAATAAATGAGTCTAGAGAAAGTCAATTGAGCAAGGCTCAAATAAAAAAAGTTGTCCATGGATTTTGGATTGCCAATATATCTCTAGCCGTGTTTTTAATAGCATTGATTTTAGCGGGAATAGGTAAAGGTGTGCTTTATACAGACATGCCGTTTCAGGCAATGATGTTTAATATACGGCCATTCCTAGTGGTATTTACTTTAGCTGGCATCACACTCATGTTGGGGCTCTGGATAATACTCTGGCATGCGTATCAAAATATTGGGGTACTTCATTCCTCATTATCAAATACAACGCAAGAAGATACAATTAAGGAAGAATTTTCTATGTGATCTAGTTGATTATTTTTGAGGTGAAATTTTACCATCTTCAATATATATCAATCTGTCAGAAAGAAACTTAGCTTCATCTTTATCATGAGATACAATCACGACAGTCAAGCCTTTCTCTTTAAATATCTTTTTAGTTTCATGGTGCAGTTCACTTTTTAAGCTCTGATCTAAGGCGCTAAAAGGCTCGTCTAATAAAAGAATATTCGGGTGGGGTGCCATTGCCCTAGCTAATGCGACTCGTTGTTGCTCACCCCCTGATATTTCATGTGGATATTTATCTGCTAATTCTTCTACCTTAAATATATCGAGATAATTTTTTGCTAGATTATATTTTTCTTTGTTTTTTTGAATACCGAAAATGACGTTATTTATAACATTGAGATGCGGAAAAAGTGCTTTATCCTGGACCACTAAGCCTATGCTTCTTTTCTCTGGCGGAATCATAAATTTTTCATTAGAGATAATCTGCTCATTTATCTTTATGGTGCCTTTGGATTGTCTTTCGAGTCCAGCTATAACTCTAAGTAAGGTTGTCTTACCGCAACCCGAAGGACCAAGAATTGAGACTATCTCTCCATCATTGATTGATAGATTAATATCTTCTAAAGCATAATTCTCATTATCATAAGTATGATGTAAATTTTTTATCTCAAGAATAGTCATAGTTCTATTTATCCATAGGTCTTGATGAACTTATCATTTTCGTGAGTAAAATTATCGGTATTAACCCCACTAGCATGATTGCTATTGCTGGCGCGGCTGCTTGAAACATTCTTTCTTCAGCTGCGTAAATATAAGTTGCAACAGCTAAAGTATCAAAATTAAATGGCCTTAAAATTAGGGTTGCAGGTAATTCTTTAACTACTTCTGAAGTTACCATTAGTATGCTGGTTAAGAAGCTTGTTTTAAGCAATGGTAAATGTACTCTAGAAAGTAAATTCCAACCACTCGATTTTAAGGTTCTTGCTGAATCATCCAGATTAGTACTAATCCTTTGAAAGCCCGATTCAAAAGTTGAATTAGCTAGCGCATAGGATTTGATGATATAGGCAAATATCAAGCCTACTATACTGCCCGTTAAAATAATGTCTGAATTGAATAATATATTTTGATCAATCAAGGCAAATAATTGCACAATACCTACCGCTAAAATTAACCCAGGAACAGCGTAGCCCAAGGACAAAAATGAGCTTAAAAAATTAGAAAATCTATATTTCTTAAAACGGATAGAAAAATTAATTATTAAAGCAATTGAAGCACATAAAACCGCTGCCGTTATAGATAGAAGGATTGTATTCATTGCTGCCAGTAAAAATTTTTCATTGAAGAACGATAAATTATAACTGATTGCCCATATTATAAGCTCTGTAATTGGGAGGATGAAGCCAATCAATATGGGTATAAAGCAAATAAAGAAACTGATAAAAGCTTTATACTTTAATAGCTTTATTTTTTTTGTTGGTTTGAAAGTAGAGGTTCCGGAAGTATATAGTGCTTTCTTTCTTGATATTTTTTCTATCCATACGAATGTTGCAACAAAAATTAACAGTATTGAGGCCAGCTGCATCGCGGTTTTTAGATCATACATGCCATGCCATGTTCGAAATACTCCGGTTGTAAAAGTTTGAATAGCAAAGTGATCGACAGCCCCAAAGTCAGAGATAGTCTCCATAATTACTAACATCAAACCACCAATAACCGCGGGTCTTATGATTGGTAGAGACAGTTTGTAAAATATCTCAAATTGACTCAAACCAAGCATTCTTCCTGCTTCAAGCATTGATCTGGATTGATTCAAAAAAGCTGATCTAGAAACAAGATAAATATAAGGATAAAGTGTGAATGAGAACACAATTACTGCTCCGTATATATTTCTTATGTTAGGAAAAAAAATAAAGCTTTGGTCTAAGGAAAAAATGTCCCTAATGAAATTATTTGCTGTTCCAAAGGCATCAAAAAAGCCAGTAAATGTGTAGGCGAGTATATATGGTGGTGTCGCTAAGGGGAGTATAAGGGCCCATTCCAAAAATCTTTTTCCAAAGAAATCATAGGTTGTGACTATCCAAGCGGTAACGGTGCCTATTAGAAGTGAAAGAAGAGAGACGCCTATTATTAAATACAGAGTGTTACTAATATAATCTACTAAGACGTAGTCATAAAGATGAGCCCAATTATCAGAATAATCCCCAAGAAGGCTAGCCAACACCATCAAAACAGGCAGTAGAAAAAAGAAAAGGATTAAAAAAGGCGTTATTGTCCAAAAAGATGGAATCGAAAATTTAAACAATCTAATGGCTCTTCTGAATAAAAACTAACTATATCAAAAAAAGCAGATAATAGGTTTGATCTATTTCCAACCCGTTCTGTCCATTAACCTAATCGCATCTGGATTGTATTTTCCATAATCTGCAACAGAGGTCCTGTCTTCTTTAAATCCTACTCCAAAGCTTGCAATAGAAGCATGCGGGTCAACATTATCTAAAATTGGATATTCGAATGAAATATTTACCATGTATTGTTGTACATCCTCAGAAAGAAGGAACTCTAAGAATTTAATAGCATTTTCACTATTAGGGGAGTTTTTTAATATCCCAGCACCACTGATATTTATATGCGTGCCACGATTATCTTGGTTGGGAAAGTGCATCTTAACTTTTTTCGCAGCTTCCAACTGATCATTGCCTGATTTACCTGATAGCATTATCCCAATATAATAACTATTTGCTATTGCAATATCGGCCTCACCATTTGCTACTGCAACGATCTGGGCTCTGTCACTCCCTTGTGGATTTCGAGCGAAATTCGTGACGAATTTTTTTGCCCAATTTTCAGTTTTCTCAATACCATGATTGGAGATTAAAGACGCAACCAAAGATTGGTTGTACATATTGCTTGAACTTCTTATTGCAATTCTTCCCTTCCATTCTGGCTCAGCTAAATCCTCATAGGAAAGGTTGTTGATTTCATTTTTTGTCACTGATTTTGGATTGTAGTAAATTACTCTGGCTCTTTTTGCTATCGCGACCCATTCATCATTTGGGCCTCTTAGATTTTCGGGCACGACAGATTTGATACTTTCAGAATTAATTGCTTTAAAGTAACCTTCTTTTTGTACTTTCCAAAGGTTGCCAGCATCTACAGTGAAGTAAATATCCGCGGGCGAATTCTTCCCTTCGACTCTTAACCTTTCAATTAAAGCGCTACCATTTCCAGATATAATATTGACTTTAATGCCAGTTTTTTTTGTAAATTCAGCGTACAGCGCATCATCTGAATCATAATGTCTTGACGTGTAAACATTAACCTCCGAGGCTAGAGCACTTGCAGAGAAAATGATGGTTGTGAGTGTGATTATTAATTTTTGGAATTTGTTCATAATTTGCTCTTAACTAAAGGTTTTTATTGAAATTTTCTTCATTCTACCTAAATGAGAATAATTCTCAATAATAATTGATATTATTTTGGCTTATCAAGACTCAAGAGATTATGCTTTGCCTTGAGTATGTTTATTTGAAAATAAATTTCTTTTACTTAAGTCTGATAGCATTGATAATGTATCGTTTTTCTAGGGATAAATTGGATATTTTTGGATGTTTTTTTGAATAGAGCATCAATCTAATTTAATTTATATTCCTGAAATTATTCTCAGGAAAATTATTTAGGAGACAAGTATTGTATTCCAAGTTTGTATCAAAAAATTTAGGTTGGTCGTTTGGTTTAACTCTAGCTTTTAGTGTTTCGATTATTGCCAGTATTTCTGCAGATTGGATTGGAGAAGATATTTTAGGATTCAATCGCTCACCCATCAGTGACATTATGATGGCGATTATTATCGGTATGATTATTGCTAATACGATCCCACTGAAAAGCTCCATTAAGATTGGATTAAAATTTTGCGCCACTACAATATTACGTATAGGGATAATGCTTCTAGGTATTCGTTTGAGTCTTTTTGGTGCAGGCCAATTTACCTTGGTTGCTCTTCCGTTTGTTATTGCAGCTATTACGATTGGCTTGGTTACCGTAAGGATATTAGGGCGGTCTATGAAACTCTCACCTCAATTAACCGGATTAATAGCTGTTGGAACCAGTATTTGTGGTGCAACAGCAATTGTGGCTACCGCTCCTTTGATAAAGGCGAAGGAGGCAGAGGTTAGTTATGCGATCGCTTGCATAACAATATTTGGCCTGGCAGCCATGTTTTCTTATCCATTCTTAGCGCATTTCATGTTTTCAGATCAACCGGTCATGGCAGGATTATTTCTTGGCACATCGATTCACGAAACAGCTCAAGTAGCTGGTGCAGGATTGATGTATCAATCCCAATATAACGCACCACTGGCTTTGGATATTGCCACTGTAACCAAATTAGTTAGGAACTTATGCATGATCGCAGTAATACCCTTAGTTGGAATATTGTATGGGCAAAATGATCAGGCAGTTAAATCAGAAAATAAATGGGCATGGATTTCGATGATTCCATGGTTCATAGTAGGGTTTGCCATTATGTCTGCCATAAGAACAATTGGAGACTTAAGTGAAACTCCATTTGGTTTTATGGATATAAATCAATGGAATGAATTCGTAGCTCTAATTAAATCAGCAGCGGAAAAGTTATTATTGATTGCGATGTCTGCTGTTGGCTTAACGTCATTTTTACGTGGTATGAAGGACATTGGTATGCGACCATTTATGCTTGGATTATTTGCAGCATTATTAATTGGCATTGTCAGTCTTGCGAGTATTTTCTTCTTTGCAGAAAATCTGCTTGGTTTATTTGGTATTGCATCATAATGGATTTATTATTATTTCCGGAGACGATGTAATATCAGATTATGACCTAAAGAATGCGGGTTCTTATGGCTTTTCTACCCAAAATCGCTATAAAGAAAAGACCAATCACAGACTAAACTAGCCATAAGTAAAATTAATTAAACTATTGAAAATAAGGAATAAATTTGTCTTTTTTATTTTTTATTTTTTATTTTATTGTAAAACTTAGACTCGTTAATATTTGCACCATAGGCTAGTATTTGAGCGTTATTTATATTTATAACATCAAGATATCACGGTCGATTTAATCGATCTTTTTTTTATAGAAGTAAAGAGGTAAGGTATGTCAGGCGAAAAAGTTACAGGAACCGTTAAATGGTTCAACGACGATAAAGGTTTTGGTTTTGTGGAGCGTGAAGGTGGGCCAGATGTTTTTGTTCATCATAGTTCAATCCAAATGGAAGGCTTCAAAACTTTAAAAGAAGGCCAAACAGTCACTATGGAAGTTAGTCAGGGCGAAAAAGGCCCTCAAGCAGACTCCGTAGTAGCAGGATAGTAATACCCCATTATTTATTAATCAGTATCCTAGGATTGAATGCTAATTCAGGGATGCTTTTACATGTAATGTATTTGTGAATTGTAATTGTCATTTTTATTTTGA
>JAPKEL010000028.1 GCA_028822065.1 Woeseiaceae bacterium
GCCGGACCGATTGCCATGAAAATTAAAACTACAGGCATGCTCTTTCTCTCTTCATTGTTCGCATTCATAGGATTACAATTACTGGCTAACTCATCAGGATCTTTTGTATTTATCGCGGCTGGTGTATTTGCTGTTGGTATCACTTTCTTTTGGCCGACAACTCTTGCTTTCATCTCTGAAAATATACCTGAAAGCGGTGCATTTGGTATGTCATTAATTGGCGGATTAGGGATGCTTTCAGTATCTCTGATATTGCCCCTTATGGGCCGCTTTTTAGATAACTCAGTCGGCACGGAAGTTATTCAAAAAATGAGTATCCTGCCCTTTATTTTGATTTTTCTCTATGGTGGGTTGTATCTTAAAAAGCGCTAGTTACAAATTTACCCAAATCGAATCTTTATTGTTTGATTTTACCGCAGCTTCGATAAAAGTGACACCATCCAAGCCATCTTGACCTGTTGGAAATAAAATTTCCTCTGAGATTGGCGTTTTACCACTACGATAAATCAATAAGATATCTGCGATTTCACGATACAAATTAGCAAAACCTTCTATATAACCTTCTGGGTGACCAATTGGAATTCTTGATAATGCGCTCGCGTTAACACTCAAACTGTCACTTCCCCGTAATAGTGTTCTAGTGGCTTTATTGGTAGGAGTAAAGATCAATTCATTGGGCTGTTCTTGTTGCCAAACAAGTCCTCCTTTATCTCCATATATTTGAATTTTTAAATTATTTCCATTCCCAGGTGCCACCTGACTGGACCAAATCATCCCCTTTGCGTTACCTGCATAACGAATCATGATGTGTGCATTATCATCCAATTTTCGCCCTTCAACAAATGATGATAAATCCGCACACAAAGCGATTGCCTCAAGTTGCGTTACAAAACAGGATAAATGATAGGCATGCGATCCAATATCGCCAATACACCCACCAATGCCTGATTTTTCTGGATCTACTCGCCAATGTGCTTGCTTATGGCCTGAATTCTCAATTGGATTGGTCAGCCAATCTTGAGTGTATTCTGTATGCACTACTCGTATCTTACCTAACTCACCCAGCTCGATCATCTTTCTAGCATGTCGAATCATTGGATAACCACTGTAATTGTAAGTCACAGCAAGCATTAAATTAGATGCTTTTGCTAAATCGATTAATTCTCGGGCTTCTCGAGCATCAATAGTCATTGGCTTATCGCAAATTACATGGATACCGCTTGCGAGAAATTCTTTAGCAATTGGATAATGAAGATGGTTCGGCGTAACAATTGCAACCACTTCTATACCCTCATCGAGGTTAGCCTCTGCTGTCACCATTTCTTGATAATTTGAGTAACTGCGTTCTTTAGGTATACCAATCTTTGATGCTGAACTTGCTGATCTTTTAGCATTAGAGCATAGCGCTCCAGCACAGAGAATATAACGATCATCGAGGCGTGAGGCCATTCGGTGCACTTCACCAATAAAAGCGCCTTCACCGCCGCCAACCATGCCTAATCTTATTCGCTCCATTTGATTGCAGTCCTTATAAGTTATTCTATACCCAAAATCGCCTTATTTTCGCTCAAGCCACTCTCACCACTTGCGAAATCATCAAATGCCTGTTCAGTTATCCGGATAATATGATTATTAATAAAAATTGACCCCTCCTTAGCTCCATCCTCTGGATGCTTTAGGCAGCATTCCCACTCTAAGACCGCCCAACCATCGAAACCATATTGTGCAAATTTAGAAAATATATTTTTAAAATCAACTTGACCGTCCCCTAAAGATCGAAATCTCCCGGCACGATCAATCCAAGGCTGATAACCACCATAGACACCTTGTCTCCCAGTAGGATTGAATTCAGCATCCTTAACATGAAACATTTTAATTCGCTCATGATAAATATCAATATGCTCAAGATAGTTTAAACCCTGCAAAACATAATGACTTGGATCGTATAGCATTTGGCAACGACAATGATTACCAACCTCATCTAAAAACATCTCAAAAGTCACTCCATCATGTAAATCTTCTCCAGGATGTATCTCGTAACAAAGATTGACACCAACCTCATCAAAAGCATTTAAGATAGGCAACCATCGCTTACCTAATTCTTCAAAAGCGGTTTCAATAAGGCCTTCTGTGCGCTGCGGCCAAGGATAAAAATACGGCCAAGCCAAAGCTCCAGAAAAAGTTACATGATCGGTTAAACCAAGATTGCGTGATGCCTTGGCAGCCATCATTAATTGCTCTACCGCCCATTTTTGTCTATTTTTTGGATTCTTATGTACTTCTGGCACCGAAAATGGATCGAAAAGTGTATCATAAGCAGGGTGAACCGCTACTAATTGACCCTGTAAATGTGTAGATAATTCAGTTATTTGTATATTATACTTAAATAATAATCCAGATAATTCATCACAATAAGTTTTACTTTCTGAAGCGAGTTTCAAGTCAAATAATCGGGTGTCCCAAGAAGGAATTTGAACGCCACTAAAGCCCAGACCAGACGCCCATTTAGCGATACTTTCTAAGTCGTTATATGGCGCATCATCACTTGCAAATTGCGCCAAAAATATGGCTGGACCTTTCATTTTTTTACCACGCTCCCTCCTAGTGTAAAAAGTAATCACTCATGGATATATTACTGAGAGTATATTTCAATACCTACGGTTTGCACGCTCAATATATTCCTGGAAACTGCCTTCATCATATAATTGACGATAAAACGAATCTGGATCGCATAACAAAGGAAAGACCACGGAGTTATCCTCGATTCTCTTCCATACAGCTGACATCACTGGTGGTTTATGGTAATTTTTTGGGTCATATAAGGTCATATGTGCATGCAGCAAACCTTCGTTATCTAGCTCGTATCGTTCTACTACCCTTGCTTCATCTGAAACAGGATTCCCCATAAAGCCTCGCACAGATGGCATTAGATTGGATGTCTCAACAACTAAGGCCTCTCCCTCCCATCGCCCTGATGAGAACCCTAATGGATACCAATCAGAAAATTCCGGTGGCACCCTGTCATCGAGATAAACCCTTCTCACTTCTGAGCTGAATATCATCGTAATCTTCTTTTCATCTTGAAATATTTCTGGCGCACTGCCAAAATTATTTACCAAGCCAGATGAAACGCACCGCTGTCGTGGTAAATCCAATTCAACATCAAAGTCTTCATTCCAATTTTTAGCGGCATCTGTCATATCCATTGTCCATCGTCGCATCCCTCTTCCAACAAGGCCCCAACGTCCTGTTAAATCAATTGATTTTGATTCACTTGAAGTTGGTGGTGCTATCTTATAACGCTCCGCTCTCCATGTACCTGTTGGATGAGGACACCCCAATGGAATTTTCTTGCAAAGTTCTTTTTGTTTTTTTGTGGTGGGCACTTCAGGACCAAAACTTCCCTCTATCACTCCTTCATTGATCTTGCCTTTATAATATCTTTCAAATGGCATACTCGCACCAGTCCAATCATCAATCGCCATTTCAATATCTTGCCCATCTACAATAATCTTAATTGGTCCACCTTGAACATGAGCAATATAATCATCATTTATATACCCGATTGACAGCAATCCATTTTGAACACGCTTACCGCCAGTAACTTGATTTATCTCTATATTCCACTCACCGATAAAATCTTGATTTTCAGCACGTAAATCATTGAGAGTAATTGCTAAAGCAATTAATACGACTAGTCTGCAGCGAAATAATGATATTACATTCATTAATTAACGCCCCCTACTTTATTCTCCAATATACTGCCATCGCTTAAAGTTATTTTACGAATAAACATTTTTGGTGAACCATCATAAGTTGGGTCACCACTCATAATGATTCTCTCACCTACTCTCAGGGTATCTCTTACCCAACCAGCCCTCCTTAGCATAGAAGGATTGTGGCCATGAGTATTCCATGTAACTTTTTGTCCATTTTTATTGGTAACTTCAACAAAAAATCTCACATGCGGATTCTTAAACCACACCTCTGTGACAATACCTTCAATCGTGATTGATCCATTAATGTCATATTCAGCAAATACTGAATGATGCGCTTTAACAGAGTGAATACAGAGTAAACTCATTAAAATTATTGCAAATAAATTTTCTTTCTTCATGTTTCCCCCATCAATGCTTATAAAACCCATCTTTTTTATATACAGAATTCTATTATTTTTTACTTTATTATTAATCAAGATACACTACCTAAAGCAATATTAATAACCTGATAGCTCTTGTATTGCAAAAAAAATTTCAATAACAGGATTAATACTATGACAAACAAAATAGACAGAAGAAAATTTCTTTTAGCTGGCTCGGCGCTTGGTCTTACATCTGGAATAACAGAGAATATCAAAGCTAAGTCCACTACTGTGATTACCGGCAATATAAAACCAGTGGTAGTTTCTTCTTACAACGGATACACGATGAAAAATGGCGGCAAACTAAACTGTGTAGAAACCGCATTTAAAAAAATAACTCAAGGTGAAGACGTGCTTGACGCTTTAATTGCTGGTGTCAATATCGTTGAACTTGACCCACTGGATGCCAGCGTAGGTTATGGTGGTAGGCCAAATGCTGAAGGTATAGTACAACTTGACTCATGTTGCATGCATGGTCCAAAAAAACAAGCTGGTGGAGTTGGTGCTCTAGAGGGAGTAAAAACACCATCATTAGTTGCTAAAGCTGTCATGGAGAGCACTGACCATCATTTAATCACCGGTAAAGGGGCTCAAAATTTTGCTCAAAACATGGGATTTAAAATAGAAGATGATCTTAATACCGAAGAATCTCGAAAAATGTGGCTTAATTGGAAGCGACGTATCGATCCAAACCACTACCTTGACCCAAAAAAACGATCAACTGCCGGACATAATGCTGCCCTTGAAATGATCAAAGAAGGGTTAATTCCAGAAAATGAATATTATGGCACCATCAACTGTAATGGCATCAATAGCAATGGAGATTTATGTGGCGTCACTACAACAAGCGGTTTAGCCTGGAAAATGCCAGGAAGAATTGGAGATTCACCGATTTTAGGTGCCGGTCTATACGTTGATGGGAATCATGGTGCAGCCGGCTCTACCGGCAGAGGTGAAGCTAATCTTTTCGGTCTTTGCTCATATCTAGTTGTTGAAGAGCTCAGGCGAGGAAAGCATCCAAAAGATGCCGGTATGACAGCGCTAAAACGTATAAAAGAAAACACCATAGAATTAAGACTATTAAACAAACGTAATTTACCCAACTTTAATGTTAATTTTTATATCATTGATAAGCTTGGACGTTATGCCGGCGTAGCTATGTATACAAAGGCTTCTAATGAGGATAAAAATTATGCGATTTGCACTGAAAATGGATCAAAATTGGTTCCAGTTGAACCATTATTATCGGGTAATGCGAACTGAAGTCGAGTCAAGAGCTAATGAAACTAAATTAAAGCATAAAAAACTATCGAGATAGTACCAATTAATAAAGCATAGGGTAACTGTGTTATTACATGATCAATATGATCACTCCCTGCGCCCACTGAAGAGAGAACGGTCGTATCCGATACAGGTGAGGCGTTATCTCCAAAAATTCCTCCACCCGCAATGGCTGCAATAGTTTGATATATTAATGGAGTAATTTGACCGCCTGTTAGTTCATAAGCCAATGGTAATACTACTGGAATGGTCATGGCATAGGCACCCCAAGAAGTGCCGGTAGAAAAAGAAATAATTGCTGTAATCAGAAACGTCATAATTAATAGCGTTGAGCCAGTCAAATCTTCTGCAAATAAATCAATAATAAGGTCAGCAGCGCCAAGCTCTGAAGTTACGCTATTCAATGAGTAAGCTAATGCAATAATCAAGAGAGCGCCTGACACACTTTTCATTCCAGAAACAATCAATTCACCAATTTCAACGGCATTTTTGAATCGTTTTTTATAAGTAGCAACGATGGTCAAATAAGTTACTGCTAAAAAAAATGCTTCAACAATCTTTACACTTCCTAGCATCATTATTGAGATTACACCCACTCCAATAATCAATAAAATTGGCATCAATAACTCAAAGATTAAAGACGGCTCATTTCCAATTCTTGAATTTACGTCTATATGATCATCCTCAGATACTAGGGGTGAGGCGCCCGGACGAATTAAAGCCCCTGTCTTCTTTACACGCGCCTCTGCTGTTTTCATAGGACCAAAATCTGAAATCAATCCAGTGCAAATAAATAAGGTAAAAATAATCAGCAAGATTGGATAAATATTGTAAGGAATAGCCAGTATATAAATTGATAGTGCTTGCTCTATAGAATCTACTGGTCCACCTTGAGCCGCTATCAAACTGGATACATAAGCTCCCCAAGCAGTGAAGGGAAAGAGTATACACACAGAGGCGGTAGTAGCGTCGAGTATAAAAGCTAATTTTTCTCGTGGTATTAACACCCGGTCTGAAATCGGTCTGATAATTGCTCCAGTCAATAAAGGGCTGAAATAGTCATCAATAATCATAAGCCCCATTGCCCAGGCTGATAATTCAACACTGCGTCGTTTTTTCTGACGCTTCATTACTCGTTCAGCTAGGAGATTAAGTGCTCCAGAACTTTTAAATAGTTCAAATAAAATTCCTATTAAAATTATAATTTCACAAATCCAAATAAAATCATCGTTACCCAACGATGCTTGGAATATTTGATTGAGTCCCACACCAGGTGTCATACCGATCAATAAAGTACCTACAAACGTGCCAACTAACATCGCCACAAGCGCTGATCGCATAATAAAGGCCAGTAATAATGTAATTACTAGTGGTAACAAAGAAATGTACTCCCATTCACCAAGAATCATTGTAAATAGCGCTCCAAAGGATTAAATTTAAGCATAGAATATCATTAATGATAAGACCGAAGAAAATAGACATAAATTTCTATATATTCATTAAATAAACTATAAATTTTAATTCTGCCAAGGAAGCATACAATGATAAATACAATCATAATTCAAAAAAACTTGCTTCTATTATTTTTATTGGGCGTTTCCTTAAATTCGTTTGGCGAAATCAATAGATATATAAGATATACCCAAAACAACCTATCGAGTTACGGCGTTATTATTGATAACAAGGTTCATCAACTTACCAAGGCCCCTTATCTAGGAGGCGTAAAAACAGGAAAAACTGCTAACCTTGATAAAATTATATTATTAGCGCCAGCTGAGCCGAGTAAAGTGATCGCGGTTGGGTATAACTATCATAGTCATAGAGGCGACATGGAGTTACCGGCACATCCACCTATTTTTTTGAAACTCCCAACCTCAATAATCGCCACTAACGAAAGTATTATCTATCCCAACGGGGCAACTGATGTCCATTATGAGGCGGAATTAGTAGTAGTAATGGGCAAAACGGCCAGTAAAGTTTCGAAAGAAGATGCAGAAAACTATATTTTCGGAGTCACGGCTGGTAATGATGTTAGTGAGAGAAATTGGCAGGCCAATGATTTGCAATGGTTTAGAGGTAAAGCGGCGGATACGTTTGCACCACTTGGTCCAGAGATTGTAACAGGTCTCAACTACAAGGATTTATTGGTGCAATCAAGGTTGAATGGCAAAATCATGCAATCACAAAGAACTCAGGATCATATTCATGATATTGATGCCATTGTCAGTCACATCAGTCAAACTGTCACATTATTTCCAGGTGACGTAATCTATACTGGTACACCAGGAAGCACTACTGCAATGGTTCCTGGTGATATCATAGAAATTGAAGTTGAAGGTGTTGGCATCCTTAGAAACACCATAAGCAAATAAATGATTTATAACCGCTGGGGTTTATATAATACTGGATTAATGATGAAAAAAAGAACCGATAAAAAACGCGAAATAAAATGAAGACCATTCAATCTATTAATCGCATTAATATATGCATAAGCTTAATTTTTAGTTTTCTGTTGTTTTTTTCTGTCCCGTCTATCGCTCAAGAAAAAAATCCATTTAATCCAATTGCCGCTAACGCTGAATTAGATCTTCTAAAAAAACAAATAAACACCATTAATGTTAAAGCGTCATTCCTTAACATTGCCAGAACTCAATCTTTAGACATCCTTGGTAATGCGAGCGTCTGCTCTGAGAGGTCCTCGATTGAACGAGATCGTCTAGAGATCAGATTCGCCCCTCTCAAAGACATTGATGCTGATGTTTCACCTGCAATTTTTGATCAACGCAATGCAATTCGTAACTTACTGGATGAGGTGACCGCACGTCAGATATCTTGTGCCGGAGCCAGAGATGAAGCCACCGCCATAGTCGAATTAATATCAAACCTTCAAGAGGAACTTTCAGAACAATATCTTTCTTATCGCAGTAAAAATCTAATCGAAGAAATGCTGGGATTCCCAGCCCAAATAAAAGACAGTCTTAGTAAATACCAAAATGCTCAATACCTTAATCTAATAGCAGGCTTAAGTACTACCAACTTATTATGGTTAATTCTTCTGGGTGGATTAATGGCAACTGGTCTTGATGTTATTGTTAGAAAAAAATCAAAAAATCTCCTCATGAAAGAGGGCCCACCTTCACTTTTGAGTCGATTACTAACTCAACCATTAGCTAGGCATTCCTCCTCTCTTTTAATTGGCTTGGTTGTAACCTTAATACTTTTCTCAACAATACTTGATCCATCTTTGGATCGAATGATAATTCGTATTGGCTTAAGTATTTTTCTTTTTGGAATCACCAGCATCATTATAGATTGGGCTACTGGCGATGATTCGCCCGCTGCAGAGGTCAAAGGATTAATCCCTGATCATATAAAACCATTGCGCTTTAGGTTGGCACTATTACAAATTTCATTAATTGCAAGTTTTATTGTTTTTGGAACAAACTGGCTTACCATAAGATTGATTGATCCAGACGTTACTGGGAGAGCGGCAATAATCTTCCTTGTATCCGCCAGCTTGCTATACACACATTTGTATCTTGGGAAAATACCTGGCTTAGAAAATAAATATAGAATCATTAGATCAATCATCACTCTGACCTTATCTTTAAGTATTATTGCCGTTATTATCGGTTATCAGAACTTCTCGGGTTACTTAATCCATGGAATAACACGCTCTTCAATTGCTCTATTCCTAGTTTGGGTTATGTTGTGGCTTATTACTATGTCCTTTGAGTATCTTACAAAAAACGATACACCGACTGCGGTCACAATTAGAAAAAATTTAGGTATTAAAAAAGAAGGCTCAAGGACTGGTCTTGGCTTCGTGCAGCTTATCACTGACCTAGTTATATGGTTGAGTTTATTCGTGTATTTAGTCTACGTCTGGGATGCCTCGGGGACAACGGTTGACCGCTTGTTTGAATTGATTGTTCTTGGCGGAAAAGTTGGAAATATACAACTCGTTCCCGCTCAACTTATAGGTGGCATGTTAATTTTTACTGCTTTATTGGGATTGATTGGTTGGTTGAAACGCTGGATTGATCGAAGATGGCTTCAGCATATCGTAATTGAGCGAGGCGCAAGAGAAGCTCTCGTTACTCTTTTTGGTTATGTTGGCTTCATTATTGCCCTATTATTTGGTCTTACACAAGCCGGAGTCGACCTAAGTGGCCTTGCTATTGTTTCTGGCGCGCTTGCCTTAGGCATTGGTTTCGGAATGCAAGAAATAGCCGGTAATTTTATCTCAGGATTAATTCTTTTATTTGAAAGACCAATTCGTACTGGTGATTTTGTATCTGTAGGTAAAATAGAGGGTTTTGTACGAAAAATTAGCATAAGAGCCACTGAAATTGAAACCTTAGACAACCAAAACGTACTGGTGCCTAATTCAGAATTAGTCTCAGGTCGAGTTACAAACTGGGTCCTTAGAGACACACAAGGTAGATTAAGAATCGCTATTGGTGTGGCATATGGTTCTGATGTAAAAAAAGTGCAAGAAATTTTAGAAAAAATAGCCAATGAACATTCGGAAGTTATAACTGATGGGCGTGCACCGGCTCCTCGCGCCCTTTTTATGGGTTTTGGTGATTCATCACTGGATTTTGAACTTCGCTGCAGAATCAATAGAATTGATCGCCGTTTTACTGTACAAAGTGACATAAACTTTGAACTTGTTGCTGCGTTTAGAGAAGCGGGAATCAATATCCCATTTCCTCAACGCGATTTACACATCATTACTCATGACAATGAATCATCAGCCAATAAACAACCTAAGAAAAAAACTGCCGAACATCAAGCAGCTCTTGCGCTACCAACTGATAGTATCACCAGAAGCCACCATGAAGAGGTTGAATTAAATACAACCAGTGAGGAGCTCTGGAGATCGTTAATCGATATTGAACTTCTTAAGAAGTGGCTTATTGAAGAAGGAGAGATTACTCCAAGAATAGGTGGTAAATATAATCTTAACCTCAGAAATGGAGATACCATTCATGGACGAATCGACGCCTTGATTGCTAAACGTAAAATGCGCTTTGTAGAAGCACCACGCGCCGACGAAGAACCACTTTCATCAGGACCGATCACTACTGAATTTGTGATCAATGAGGATGAAGATAAAGTTAAATTAACGGTCAATGTAATAGGTATTCCAGCAATAGAAGAATGGGAAGAAGATTTCAACCGCTCACAAAGTAATTGGCAACTCGCGCTCAAAGAATTAAAGGCAAGATACACCAATAACTAAGCTTTAATTGATAAGCTCTTTACCGTTCATATAAGGTATCAATACCTCAGGGATATGTATGCTACCATCGGCATCTTGATAATTCTCCATGACAGCAACCAAGGTCCTACCAGCAGCTAATCCAGAGCCATTAATGGTGTGCAAAAACTCATTCTTTCCTGTCTCTTCATTCTTCCATTTAGCTTGCATACGTCTGGCTTGAAAATCACCATATAAACTGCAGGATGAAATTTCACGAAATGCCTGCTGACCGGGAAGCCATACTTCTAAATCATAGGTTATATTGGCGCCAAACCCGATATCGCCAGCACATAATGAAACTAACTGATAGGGCAACTGTAACTCTTGCAACACATTTTCAGCATGAGAGGTAAGGGAAGATAAGGCCTCTTCTGATTCTTTTGGTTTGACTATCTGTACTAACTCAACTTTTTCAAATTGATGCTGACGAATTAATCCTTTAGTGTCTTTACCATAACTGCCAGCTTCAGAGCGAAAGCAAGGAGTATGCGCCACATATTTAAATGGTAATTCACTTTCTTTAGCTACATTACTGCCCACCAGATTAGTCAATGGAACTTCCGCTGTAGGAATAAGATAAAGAGGTTTATCACCCGCAATTTTGAATAAATCACTTTCAAATTTCGGTAATTGAGAGGTGCCAATTAAAGCTTGCGATTGAACTAAATAAGGAGCATAAATCTCCTCATAATCATGTTCTTGGGTATGCAAATTCAACATAAACTGAATCAACGCTCTATGAAGTGAAGCTAATGGTCCTTTAATGATTGCAAATCGGCTGCCAGAGATTCTCCCAGCACTCTCAAAATCAAATAAACCCAGCCGATCACCAAGAGACACATGATCTTGAGGCATGAACCCAAATTCTCTAGGTTTTCCCCAGCTTTTAAGTACTATATTATTCTTTTCACTCGTTCCATCGGGCACTTTGTCTGAAAGCAAATTAGGTAAATCAAGTTCAATATTTTTTATCTGCGATAAGACTAAATTTAATTCCCTCTCATTTCCACTAAGTAAATCATTAATCTCTTCGCCGATTTGAATTAACTTGGAAATATCTTCATTTTTAGATTTCGTTACCCCAATACTTTTTGAGTTGATGTTTCTTTTATTTTTAAGTTCTTCATTTTCTACTTGTAAAGATTTTCTTTGAGTTTCGAGCTGTAAATATAAATTTGCATCGAATTTATATCCACGACGAGCTAGATTTTTAGCCACATCATGAGCGGACTGTCTAAGTATTTTTGGGTCAATCATATCGCTATATTTAACTCTTTAAAATCTATTAAAGATTTTTTCGAGCTATCTCCTCAATCTTATTCAATTTATCTTTAATTTTGATTTCTAAACCTCGATCTACAGGATAATAATACTTCCTTGCCTCCATGTCGTCAGGAAAATATTTTTCTCCGTAAACAATGCCATCTTTTTCATCATGCGCATAGCGGTAACCATCACCATAATCCATTTGTTTCATTAATTTTGTGGGTGCATTTCGCAGTTTCCTAGGGACTTCCATAGAGCCAAATGATTTGACATCCTCTGCAGCTAATTTTGTCGCTTTATAAACAGCATTACTTTTGGGGGCGCAGCACAAATAAATTACCGCTTGTGCGAGCGCCAACTCACCTTCTGGGCTGCCTAAACGCTCAAGACACTCCCAGGCATCCAAAGAAATCCTCAATGCTCTTGGGTCTGCATTTCCGATATCTTCTGAAGCAACACGTATCATTCTTCGAGCTATATATTGAGCATCACAACCCCCATCAAGCATTCTCATTAACCAATATAATGATGCATTAGGATCCGAGCCTCGTATTGATTTGTGTAAAGCAGAAATCTGATCGTAAAAATACTCGCCTTTATTATCGAATCGTCTCACCTCTGACCCTAAAATCTCTTTCACATGATCAACCTTAATTTCACTTGAGTGGTCATCACTGGTGCTCAAAAAAGCAAATGCAACTTCTAACAGATTTAAGGCTGAGCGAGCATCACCATCTGCCGCTGAAGCAATTAAACTGAGAGCCTTATCCTCTATCTGAGGTGCATTATCTGATTGGTCGAGCTTGGTGATAGCATTTTTTAATATCAATTTCATTGATGCGTCAGTTAACTGCTTTAAAATATAAACACGAAGTCTCGATAACAACGCATTATTCAGTTGAAAAGATGGATTTTCTGTCGTTGCACCAATTAATGTTAATGTTCCATCTTCTAGGAAAGGTAAAAAAGCATCTTGTTGTGATTTATTAAACCTATGAATTTCGTCTAAAAATAAAACAGTGGCTTTTCCCGTTCTTGATCGTGATTCTTGTGCTTGGTTGACGATTTTACGTATGTCTCCAACACCAGCCATAACAGCAGATAATGAGATAAAGTCAGCGTCCACTTTTGATGCTATTAATTTTGCTAATGTAGTTTTGCCCGTACCAGGTGGACCCCAAAAGACCATTGAGTGCAAGTGCCCTTGATCAAGGACACTTCTTAATGGTTTGCCTTTCGAGATAAGATGCTCTTGTCCGAAAAATTCGTCGATAGAAACGGGGCGAACTCTTTGAGCAAGCGGTATAAAATTATGTTGATCATATTTCTCTGAAATATCTTCACTAAATAAGTCACCCATTCTTGATACCATCATAAAAATGGCAAATATAATTCTCAATCAAAAGAGACCAGCCTGATGTAAATTTAATGGCAATTATAACTCCAATTAATATACCTATTTCATTAGCTAAAAGATCCAATAGCTCCCAGGATCGGTAAGATAAAAAATACTGAATAACCTCAATAAAAAAACCAAAAATACTTGTATAAAAAAAGATTTTTAAAAACGATATAAATTGACCTGAAAGCCAGCATGTCCATAAGGTAAATACTCCTATATGGATTACTTTATCTGATAGTAGCTCTGGTAGGTCTTTAATATAATTGGAAAATAGCCATTCTGGTGGCAATAGCAATAAACCGGCAAGTAGAATTAAAATTACCAAATTCGCTAATTTCCATAATAATTTATAGTTTAGAGGAAACATGACGTTAATTAACAGGTATTAATGGTTTGCCCAGAATATCTGTACCCAAAGGGAAGTCCAACTCAAAGACAGTCGACTCAATGGTTTTATTTAATATTAAATTTTTAAAATTTATAGTTATTTTTTGCCCCAAAGAATCGATCAATTTTATCTCAAATAAAATATTCTCTCTAAAGCCCAGAGCTATTTCATCACCAGCCTTTTGTGAAACAATTGATTTCAAACGTATCCAAAAGATCTCATTCTCTAGATCGGCTGAGATAATTTCAAACCTCTGCATCAACTCACTATCACTAAAAAAAAGAATGAACTGGGCTCTTGCTAAAAACTGTTTTTGAGGTTTTACTATAACTTGCTCTAAATCCACATCATATGTCCAAAAATTGATACCATCCGCTAAGAATATTTGTTCATATGGTTGTTTATAATGCCACCGGAATCTCTTGGGTTTTTCGATAGAAAATGCCCCCTTCATTGATTCAATTTCCCTATAATTACTATCAAAAATATGCTGTATAAAATCAGCCTGCATAGTAGCGGATGCACCAAAATATTTATTTATCAGGAATTTTGCTTGGGTCAAATCATCATTGCCTGCCATAACTACTAATGGAGACAAAAAGAAAAAAAGACAAAGAAATTGTTTTTTAAGCATAAGAGTTATTGTTTATTTGTTTAGCTCAATCTTCGGAAGGTGTCGTAATCAAAATCTCCCTACTTCCATTGGATTCCAGCGGTCCAACTAGACCAGCCGCCTCCATAGCTTCAACCATTCTTGCTGCTCTATTGTAACCAATCTTCAGTCTTCTTTGAACTCCTGATATAGAGGCTTTTTTAGTATCGATCACCACCTGAACAGCTTGATCATAAAGTACATCTTTTTCAGCATCAGCATCTTGCTCCAATCCGACACCAGAGGTTTCATTTGCCTCTAATATCTCCTCAATATACTGAGGTTTTCCTGCAGTTTTAAGGCTCTCGACCACTGCATGCACTTCATTGTCAGCTACAAACGCCCCGTGAACACGCGTAGGTAAGGATATTCCAGGTGGCAAATAGAGCATATCGCCGTGACCCAGTAATGCCTCAGCACCCATCTGATCTAAAATAGTTCTCGAATCCACTTTCGCTGAAACCTGAAAAGCAATTCGAGTTGGTACATTTGCTTTTATCAAGCCTGTAATTACATCCACAGAGGGTCTTTGTGTAGCTAAGAGCATATGTATTCCTGACGCTCTTGCTTTCTGCGCAAGACGAGCAATGAGCTCTTCTGTCTTCTTACCAACAATCATCATCATATCGGCAAGCTCATCGATCACAACAACTATAAATGGTAAAGTTCCAAGTACTGGATGTTCTGAACTAGCATCATCCTCAGTAAAATCGGGAGGCTTATAAAGTGGATCAGGTATAGGCTTTCCATCGGCAATAGCATCTTTTACTTTACGGTTATAGCCACCTATATTACGCACGCCAAGTGCCGCCATAAGTCGATATCTTCGATCCATTTCTGCGACACACCATCGCAAAGCATTGGCCGCTTCTTTCATATCAGTAACTACTGGCGTTAGTAGATGTGGAATTCCCTCATAAACGGATAATTCGAGCATTTTTGGGTCTACCATGATTAATCTTACGTGCTCTGCCGTTGCTTTATAAAGCAAACTTAGAATCATGGCATTAATTGCTACTGATTTACCTGAACCAGTCGTTCCTGCGATTAATAAATGTGGCATTTTAGATAAATCTGCGACAACAGAGTTACCTCCAATGTCTTTTCCTAGGGCCAATGTTAAAGGTGACGCCATATCATCATAAACTTTTGATTTTAATATCTCGCCCAAAGTAACTAATTCACGGTTTTCATTAGGAATCTCCAAGCCAATAAATGATTTTCCAGGAATTACCTCTACAATTCTAACGCTTACCACTGATAATGATCTCGCCAAATCTTTCGCGAGAATGGAAATTTTATTAACTTTGATACCGGGTGCTGGATCTAATTCAAATCTTGTAATTATAGGCCCCGGAGAAACCGAAACCACCTCAACCTCAATACCAAAATCTTTTAATTTAAGCTCAACCAACCTTGACATCGCCTCCAATGCGTCCTCAGAAAAGCCTTTCTTTTGAGGCGGCGGATCATCAAGTAAAGATAATGAGGGTAACTCACCTTCAGTAGGAGGTTCGAATAGAGCGACTTGACGCTCTTTTTCAGCTCGCCCGCTTGTTTCTAATTGTGGAATAATTGGTTCAATTTTTGGTGGCGTGCGTTTAGCCATCCGTTTTTTTTCTGCCTTAATCACTGTTTGACGTTCTGCCTGAGTACGCCTCCCTTCCATTTGATCCTTTATCGCATCGATTTTAACCACCAATTGATTCCAAGCAATTAGCGTAATCCTGCCTATTTCATCCATAACCTTGAACCATGAAATACTCAAGAACAGGGAAATAGAAGCCACCCAGATAAAAAATAGCAAAGTGTTAGCACCTAAAAGCTTCATAGCAGTTTTAAGGTTCTCGCCTACAATCTCACCGAGAATACCTCCAGCTGTTTCGTTAAAGCCTTCGCCAGAAAAATTCAGAGTTGCTAGTGCGGAGGTTGAAATAAGCAATAAAAGAAACCCACTAATTCGAAGAAAAAGATCTGCACGTGCTGTGCTATCTATGTTCTTTAAACCCAAGTACTGCAGCCATCCATAATAAAAAATCATCGCAACAAATAGATAGGCTGATATACCAAACAAACTAAACAATATATCTGCCGCAAAAGCACCAACTCGACCTATAGCATTATGAATCTCATCTGCATTATTTATTTGAGCTATACCTGGATCATCTGCATGATGAGTTATTAGAGCCAACCAGAGTATAAAAGCCAACGCACCAAGCATCCATAAAACGGATTCTCTTATACTACGCTTAACTTTTGTAGAAAAATCTATATTATTTGATTTTGACATCTGATTATTAATTTGTTTAAAAAATAGATAATTTATCTCACAATCAGCTTATCATTATTAGGCCATTTATAACTATAATTTATAACTCTAAAATTCAATTATTTATTCATAGGTAATACCTTTAAACTGTGTTTATAATTCGAAATAGTAGTTCACTAAAAAAATACCTAAAACATGCTAATCAAAAGGCACGAAGAATATGAGTGATAAACAACATTTTCGACTTCTCATTTTGGGGTCTGGCCCAGCTGGATATTCAGCAGCTGTTTATGCAGCTCGTGCAAATTTGAATCCAGTGATAATAACTGGAATAGAACAAGGTGGGCAATTAATGACAACAACTGATGTCGATAATTGGCCGGGCGATATAGAGGGATTACAAGGCCCAATCTTAATGGATAGAATGTTAAAGCATGCCCAAAGATTCAACACTCAAATTATTAATGACCATATTAATCATGCCGATCTTTCTTCTCACCCATTTCAACTTAAAGGAGATCAAACAACTTACACGTGTGATGCATTAATTATTGCAACTGGTGCAACTGCTATGTATTTAGGATTACCCTCAGAAGAGGCATTCAAAGGTAAAGGTGTATCCGCTTGTGCAACTTGTGATGGTTTCTTTTATAGGGATAAAATTGTTGCTGTTGTTGGTGGTGGCAATACAGCAGCAGAAGAGGCTCTATATCTCAGCAATATAGCCAGTGAAGTCCATTTAATTCATCGCAGAGATAAACTCAGAGCCGAAAAGATACTCCAAGATAATCTATTTAAAAAAGAGCAAGAAGGTAAAATAAAAATTCACTGGGATCATATTGTCGATGAAATTCTTGGTGATGAAACAGGAGTTAATGCACTTCGAATCACGGGTTCAGATAATCAGGCAAAACAAACAATCGATCTTTCTGGAATATTTATTGCCATCGGACACAGTCCAAATACAAACCTCTTTACCAATCAACTCATAATGAATAATGGTTATATCAAAATTAGAGCCGGATTAGATGGTGACGCAACCGCTACCAATATTCCTGGTGTTTTTGCGGTGGGAGACGTGTCTGATCAAATATATCGGCAGGCAGTTACATCTGCTGGTGCTGGGTGTATGGGTGCTCTGGATGCTGAAAAATACCTTGATGCACTTGCCAGCTAGATCTTATTCTCGTGCATATTGAAATCTTTGAGAAGTTTTCAGATTTCACTAAATCAAGGTGGGAAAAACTTTCATTAGGTCAGAACCCCTGCTTATCTTTTAATTTTATTAAAAGTGCAGAAAAAACTGGCTGTGTATCATATAAAACTGGCTGGAAACCTCAACATTTAGGGCTTTTTGATAAAAAAGGATCGCTAAAGGCTGCCCTTCTTCTTTATGAAAAAACACACTCTTGGGGAGAGTTCATATTTGATTTTACCTGGGCTCAGGCATACAAGGATAATCAATTATCTTATTACCCAAAACTAATATCTTGCATACCCTTCACCCCTATCACCAGCAATAAAATTCTACTTAGAAATCCAGCCGATAAAGAATCTGCCTCTGAAATTATAAATCAAGCGATAAATCTTACAAATAAACTAAATTTTTCTTCGTTGCATTTTCATTTTGTAAAATTAGAAGAATTAGATTTATTTGAATCTTCCGGTCTACTCAAGAGAGAAGATTGTCAGTTTCATTGGTTCAACAGTGAATATCGTTCCTTTGATGAATTTCTAATGGTATTAACATCAAGTAAAAGAAAAAAAATTAGAAGAGAAAGACGTAAAATAATAGAACAAAATATATATTTTAAATGGCACGATGGCTCAGAAATAAATAATGAAAAATGGAAAACAATCTACAAGCTTATATCGATGACTTTTTATAAAAAAGGCTCATCACCCTACTTTAGTTATGAATTTTTTGTAGAGATCAGCAAAAAATCGCCAAGCACATTACTGGTAATCACTGCCGAGAAAAATAATAATATTATAGGTGCAGCAGTATTTTTTGTTGGCACCGTTGGTTTATATGGAAGATATTGGGGAACAGACGAAGGATATGATTCATTACACTTCGAAACGTGTTATTACCAAGGCATTGATTACTGTATTAAAAATAATCTTAAATATTTCGAACCAGGCACTGGAGGCGAACATAAAATCAGCCGAGGATTTAGGCCGAATAAAACTTTTTCTGCTCATTATTTAAGCAATTCTAATTTTTCAATCGCAATTGAAAATTATCTACAAAAAGAGAGCCAATATATTGATAATTATATAGAAAACGTAGAAAGTCATAGTCCATATAGACTAGAAATTTAATTAAAATGTGATTTTAAATGACAGATGAATCCACAAAAAAATTCTCTAATTTTCAATATGATTATGATGTACCTAATAATGAATATGGTATTGTTGCTTTGGGTGGGCCATTAAATAATCAAAACCTTATTACCGCATATTCCAATGGTATTTTTCCATGGTACAACCAGGATGAAGATATTCATTGGTGGTCGCCAGACCCGCGTTGTATTTTAATTCCTATAAATATCCACAAATCCAAAAGACTACTTCGTGAAATAAGAAAAACAGCATTCCATGTAACTTTTAATACAGTATTTGATCAAGTTATAAGTAACTGTGCTACTCCTAGAGCAGGTCAAGACGGCACTTGGATAAATAAAAATATGATCATTGCCTATAATAACCTACATGACACAGGCTGGTGTCACTCAATAGAGGTATGGTCAAAAAATCATCTCATCGGTGGCTTATACGGAATTGCTATTGATAAAATTTTTTTTGCTGAATCAATGTACAGCCTGAAAAATAATGCCTCGAAATATGCCTTACTCACTTTATGTCATACCCTAGAGTTAAATAACTTCAAATTAATTGACTGTCAAGTGCCCTCGCAGCACCTGTTCACATTAGGTGCAACACTGGTATCAAAAAAGAATTTTACAACTTCATTAAAAAATTACTGCTCAAAAAAACAGAAATTTAATAATTGGCCCAAAGGAAAATCTTCACTGAAAGACTTTATTTAAAATTAAAACACTAAAACTTAATTGCAATAAATCAACTATTTCTGCACAATCCGTTACTAAATTAACAAAATTAAGTAGAAAAATTTGGCCAAAGAAGAAGCAATAGAAATGGAAGGCGTTGTTACTGAGACGCTTCCTAATACCACATTTAGAGTCGAACTCGAAAATGGACATACTATCACAGCACATATCTCAGGAAAAATGCGTAAACATTATATCCGAATCCTCACTGGTGATACCGTTACTGTTGAATTGACGCCATACGACCTAAGTAAAGGACGAATTACATATCGGGGCAAGTGATACCTAAGACTTTACTTGCACTTTTTTTGTGACTTTCTTTTTGCTTGGCCTTCGAGATTTACAGGTTAGTTTCAGAACTGATTTAGCCTCATTCAAATCAACATAAACAGCGCCGCCATTCATTAGCTTTCCAAAAAGCAACTCATCCGCTAATGGCTTATTAATGTGATCTTGAATCACTCTTGCCAAAGGTCGAGCACCCATTTTAATATCGTAACCATTATCAGCAATCCACGATCTCGCTTTTAAACTTACCTCAATAATGACATTACGCTGGTCTAATTTTAATTCTAGCTCAACAATCAATTTATCGATTACACGGCTAATTGAATACTCATCTAAAGAAGAAAACTGGATTATTGAATTGAGTCTATTACGGAATTCAGGATTAAATAATTTATTAATAGCCATGGTCCCGTCTGACGCATGATCCTGATCAGTGAAGCCAATTGATGCCCGAGTCATTTCATGCGCACCAGCATTCGTTGTCATAACAATCAAAATATTTCTAAAGTCAGCTTTACGGCCATTGCTGTCTGTGAGAGAGCCATGATCCATAATCTGTAATAATAAATTATAAACATCCGGATGCGCTTTTTCGATTTCATCCAGCAGCAAAACTGCATATGGGTTTTTTGCTACTGCATCGGTTAATAACCCTCCTTGTTCATAGCCTATGTATCCTGGAGGCGCCCCCAATAATCGAGAAACAGTATGTCTCTCCATATACTCGGACATATCAAATCGAATTAATTCAAGTCCCATTATCTCCGCAAGTTGACGAGTTACTTCAGTTTTTCCTACACCGGTTGGTCCAGAAAACAAAAACGAACCTATTGGTTTGGTGTCATCTGATAATCCAGATCTAGATAATTTGATCGCAGAACAAAGCATACTAATAGCCGGATCTTGACCAAAAATCACAAGCTTTAGATTTCGCTCAAGTGTTCGCATGACATCTTTATCAGAAATTGAAACGTTTTTTGGTGGGATTTGCGCCATCTTTGCAATGATATTCTCGATATGAACCTCTGTGATTTGGGATTTTTTCTTACCGTTTGTTTTTAATCTCATGTTAGCCCCAGCTTCATCAATAACATCTATTGCTTTATCGGGCAGATTACGATCATTTATATATTTATTGGATAAAATAACGGCGGCCTCAATAGAAGAATGCTCATAAGTGACATTATGATAACCCTCAAATTGAGGCAATAACCCTTTTATTATCTCTATAGCTTCGGTATTGGATGGTTCTTTTATATCAATCTTTTGAAATCGCCGTGAAAGCGCTCTGTCTTTTTCAAAAATGCCTCTATATTCCGAAAAAGTGGTTGAGCCAATACAACAAATATCTCCATTAGCCAGTGCAGGTTTAAGTATATTTGAAGCATCCATGACACTCCCCGAAACAGCACCGGCACCAATAATGGTATGAATTTCATCAATAAATAGAATGGCATGAGGATCTTCTCTGATTTCCCTAATAACTGATTTAAGGCGTTTTTCAAAATCACCTCTATACTTCGAACCAGCAATCAATGAGCCCATATCTAATGAATAAATCACAGCATCATGCAT
>JAPKEL010000029.1 GCA_028822065.1 Woeseiaceae bacterium
AAGTGCCAATCGGTTTCTTGTTGATAGTGATGACCGCATTGAAGCAGTGATTCTTCTCCGAAATGCTTACCCACTAATTGCAAACCAACTGGTAAACTATCCACAAAACCACAAGGAATCGACATACCTGGTAAGCCAGCAAGATTAGCGCCAATGGTATAGATATCATTAAGGTACATTTCAATGGGATCATCTATTTTTGCGCCAAGAGCAAATGCGGGTGATGGTGTTGTGGGTCCCGCAATCAAATCAACTTTTTCAAACGCTTTCTTAAAATCCTGAGTAATAAGCTGTCTAACTTTCTGTGCCTTTAGGTAATAAGCATCATAGTAACCAGCCGATAATACATAGGTACCCGTCATGATTCGGCGTTTAACTTCAGCACCAAAACCTTCGCCTCGGGTTTTGCAATAAAACTCATTTAAATCTTTATAATTTTCCGCACGATAACCAAATCTCACGCCATCATAACGAGATAAATTTGAAGAGCATTCTGCCGATGCAACCACATAATAGGTAGGTACTGACAACTCAATATTAGGCAGATCAATGTCAATAATTTCAGCACCTTGTTCTTTTAACACCGCAAGAGCTTCTTTGACTGCTTTAGCATTATCTTTATCTAGGCCGGCATCAAAATGTTGTCGAACGAGTCCTATTTTTAGCCCTTTAATCGATTTATTAATTGTTCCCATGTAGTCAGGTACTGGCACGTCAACAGAGGTCGAATCATTTTCATCAAAACCTGCCATCTCACCTAATAATAATGCAGCATCTTCAACTGACCTGGTAAATACACCCCCTTGATCAAGGCTTGATGCAAAAGCAATCATGCCATAACGAGAAACGCGACCATAAGTAGGCTTTACCCCAGTGATGCCAGTCAAAGCAGCCGGTTGTCGAATTGAACCACCAGTATCAGTCCCTGTAGCGGCAGGGACAAGGCAAGCTGCTACAGCAGCCGCTGAGCCACCAGAAGAACCACCGGGTGATAACTCCAAATTCCAAGGGTTATTAACAGCACCGTAATAACTGGTTTCATTCGATGAGCCCATAGCAAATTCATCCATATTGGTCTTACCTAACATAATGACGCCACTTGATTTTAAGCGTTTCACCACAGATGCATCATAAGGCGGGATAAAATTATGCAGCATTTTTGAGCCGCATGATGTCAATACACCATCTGTGCAGAAAAGATCTTTATGGGCAATCGGTAAACCTATAAGTGGTTTATCTTTTCCTGACGCCATTAATTTATCGGCCTCTTTTGCTTCTTTTAAGGCCTGTTCTGCTGTCACCGTTATAAAAGCATTTAGTGATGGGCCTAAATCACTGATACGAGATAATAATGCTTCAATTACCTCTGTCGATTTGAAAGCTTTTTCTTTCATACCTTGCTTTAATGCGCAAAGTGTCATGTTTTGTATTTCTTTGATAGGCATAAAAGCAGCTTTAATCAATTACTTTGGGCACCAAATACATACCTTTATTAATATCATTTGCATTCAATTGTATTTTTTCACGCTCATTAATTTCTGTTACTTTATCAACGCGTAATCGTTGGCCTTGCTCTAACGGATGCGCCATGGGCTCAATGCCTTCAGTTGATACAGCCTTTAATTGATCAACAAATTCGACAATACGAGACAATTTATCTACTACATCATTGGTTTCACTATCTTGCAGATTCATACGTGAAAGTACCGCCAGATATTTTATTTGATCTTTATTTAATGACAACAGAAATCTCCACAACAAATTTAATCATGATTATAAAATGAAATGACATTAGATAGAATAATATATGATATCTTGCCCAAGGTTACCCTCATTTGTTAGATTAGACAGTCAATTAGTATAAAGAGTTTCTATAATTCCATGTTTAAAAATATTCTAGGTTATTTTTCAACCGATTTGTCAATTGATTTGGGTACCGCGAATACCTTGATTTATCAAAGAGGGGCGGGTGTAGTCCTCAATGAACCTTCTGTCGTTGCTATTCGTGAAGATATGACAAAAGGCGGAAAAAGTGTTGAAGCGGTAGGTTCAGATGCAAAAGGTATGCTTGGTAGAACTCCGGGTAATATCACTGCAATAAGACCCTTGAGGGACGGGGTAATTGCTGATTTCACAATTACCGAAAAAATGTTGCAACATTTTATTCAAAAAGTGCAAGGAACAAGATATTTTCGTCCAAGTCCTCGAGTACTAATATGTGTTCCTTATGGCTCTACACAAGTCGAACGAAGAGCTATAAGAGAGTCCGCAGAGAATGCAGGTGCCAGAAAAGTATTTTTAATACCAGAACCAATGGCGGCAGCTATTGGAGCGGGCCTGCCGGTTCATGAAGCACGAGGTTCTATGGTATTAGATATTGGTGGGGGTACCTCAGAGGTCGCCATTATTTCATTGAATGGTATCGTCTATGCAGCATCTGTAAGGATAGGTGGGGATCGTTTTGATGAGGCGATTATCAGTTATGTTAGACGTAATTATGGCATTCTAATCGGTGAAGCCACTGCTGAGAAAGTAAAGCATGAAATTGGCTCTGCATTTCCAGGGCAAAAAGTCAGGGAAATCTCGGTCAAAGGAAGGAATCTCTCAGAAGGTGTGCCACGAAGTTTCACGCTTAATAGCAATGAAATACTCGAAGCGCTCCAAGAGCCTCTTCAAGGCATTGTGGGTGCGGTCAAACAAGCATTAGAGCAAACTCCTCCTGAACTTGGTTCAGATGTTGCTGAGCGCGGCATTGTCCTCACCGGAGGCGGTGCAATGATGCGATCTATAGATAAATTAATTATGGAAGAAACAGGATTGCCAGTCTTGGTAGCCGATGATCCGTTAACCTGTGTCGCACGAGGTGGCGGGCGAGTTATTGAGCTTATTGATGAGCATGGCGCTGCTATCTTTGCACTTGAATAAAGACCTACTAAATTTAATATATGGTAGTTAAGCCAGATAAACATCGAAGACAGCGCATACCTGCACTAAATATAAAATTCATCACTTTAATCTGTTTGAGCTTCTTGCTTCTCTTTAGTGATCAAAAGAATAATTACTTACCTATATTAAGAAATTCCATAGCGATTGCAATCCATCCAATTCAAACAGTAGTTAATCTTCCGCAACGTTTATGGCGTTGGACAGGGGAAAACTTAGCATCGCGTGAAGAATTAATAATAAATAATAAAAAATTACACGAAGATGAGCTATACAATGAGTTGACTCTTCAAAGATACGCCTCTCTCGAGCAAGAAAATATTAGATTAAGAAAAATACTAAAAGCTGCATCAAGAATAAAAAATAGCGTTCAAATCGCACGAATTATTTTTACAGATATTAATCCTTTTAGACATTTAGTTGTTATTAATAAAGGCGAACAGGACGAAGTTTACAATGGGCAAGTTTTGGTCGATGCAAGCGGGGTTGTTGGACAAATATTACAAACCAATTTTCTTTCATCAAAAGCCATTCTGATAAGTGATACAGATCATGCTATCCCAGTCGAAATTAATCGAAATGGCTTCAGAGCAATAGCTCAAGGTAATGGAACTTTTACGCATCTAACCATCCCTTTTATTCCAAATAATGCGGATATCAAAGTTGGCGATCTTATGGTTACCTCAGGATTAGGAGGGAAATTTCCTGCTGGATATCCAGTTGCAATCATAGAGAGCATCTCACGCAATCCAGCCCAACAATTCGCCATCGTAATCGCAAAACCAATTGCTTCTTTAAATCAAGTTCGTGAAGTGATACTAATCAATAACAACTAAAATATGCCCAGTGAAACTAAAAATAATCCAAATAAAATCATTGTTTTTATAGCAACATTAATCTGTCTACTACTTATCCTAGTGCCTATGCCTGAGGCTTTAAAAACTTATAAGCCTGATTGGTCGTTACTATTATTGATATTTCTTGCCATACATATACCAAAAGAATTTAACTTAGGCGCGGCTTTTTTGATTGGCTTACTGGTTGATGTAGCCAAAGGCTCCTTATTAGGTCAACACGCATTGGCTTCGTTATTAATCGTATTTCTTGTAACTAAATTTCATCTACAACTGAGAATTTTTCCTTTATTACAACTAACAGCAATCGTTTGTTTGTTAATAATAATGTATCAATTCATTCTATTTTGGATTAATGGTGTCTTGGGAATTTCAAGTCCATTCCAGAACTATCTAGGACCAGTTATTAGCGGTACCATTATATGGTCAATTATTGCAAAATTACTGAGTCAGTTATTCCTCTATACAACATCAAAAAAATAAGTTTAATTTGTAATGTCTGAAAATAAACATCTTAGAGAACACTATAAAGAAAAGACACTTTTTCTAAACCGCGTCCTTATTTCCTCACTAATAGGTTTGTTTCTCTTAATCATTATCGTTATAAGACTCATACAACTGCAGGTCCTAGAATACGATAATTTTAGTCAAAAAGCACAGGGCAATAGAATTAATTTACGCGCCACACTACCGCCAAGAGGATCTATATTTGATCGTAATGGCAATATACTTGCTGAAAATATAACCGCATTCCAACTTGAAATTATTCCAGAGCAAGTCATTGATATTAATGAAACCTTTGAAGCTTTATTGAATCTACATTTAATCGATCCAATCCAGATTGAAACTTTAAAAAAACAGATAAAAAAGACTCAAAAATTCAGATCAATCACACTAAGATCAAATTTAAATGATGAAGAAATAGCTAGATTTGCTGCAAATCGTGCCAATTTTTCAGGGATTGATCTAAAGCCAAGGCTGATACGACATTACCCCTATAAAGAATATACCTCACATGTTGTTGGCTATGTTGGGTCAATTAGTAAGAAAGATCAATTAAGACTCAACCAATCTTTTTATCATCCAGATGAAAAGACCGGAAAAACTGGAACAGAGTATTTTAATGAAACGAAGCTTCATGGTAAACCTGGTTATTATCAATTTATAGCAAATGCCAGAGGCCGAGAGATCTCTCTTAATAAAGATAGAAAAAATAATATTTTTTTAGAAAATAAGCAGGCATTACCTGGGGCGAATATTTTTTTAACTATAGATCTTAACCTTCAAATACTCGCCACCAAACTCCTAAATGGCAGAAGAGGTTCAGTTGTTGCTATTGATCCAAATAATGGTCAAGTTTTGACATTAGTAAGCTCACCTGCATTTGACCCAAATATTTTTAATGAAAATCTAACAACTGATAAATACAATGACTTACAACAAAATACCGATCAGCCTTTATTTAATCGAGCAGTTTTAGGTACCTATCCACCTGGCTCTATAATCAAACCCATTCTAGGACTCGCCGCTCTTCAGTTAGGCGTTACCAATCTGACACAACGTCATATATGTAAGGGTTATTATTCACTTCCAGGTAATACTCATAGATATCGTGACTGGCTATCAAGTGGCCATGGCTCAATCAACCTTCATAATGCCATTGCTCAATCATGTGATGTTTTCTTTTATGAAATTGGTGGGCAAATTGGTATAGATAGAATGCATGATTATCTTGATCAATTCGGCTTAGGTCAAAAGACAAACATTGAACTTGCGGGCGAAAGAACTGGACTCATTCCATCTACTTCATGGAAGAAAAATATGTTCAGTAAAAAAGAAGATAAAACTTGGTTTCCAGGAGAAACAGTCATTGCATCAATTGGTCAAGGTTATATGTTGGCAACTCCTCTTCAACTTGCGAGTGCTACAGCTGCACTCGCAACTAGAGGACAAAGATATAAACCTACACTTATTTCTGCTATTGAAAACCCAATAAACAGTGAAAAAATCATCACTGAATCACAGAAATTGAACCGAATTAAAGTAGATTCACAGTCCTATTGGGAAGAAATAATCTCCGCAATGCATAATGTTATGCAAGGATCAGGTACCGCAAAGAATGTTGGCTCAGGTGCACCTTATGAAATGGCGGGTAAAAGTGGCACTGTTCAGGTAGTTTCTGTTGGGCAAGAAGAAGAATATGATCGAGAATCTCTAGATGAAAGATTTCAAGATCATGCTTTATTTGTCGCTTTTGCACCACTCAACAATCCTGAAATTGCCGTTGCTGTTATTGTTGAAAATGGTAATAGTGGGAGTCGAGTTGCGGCGCCGATTGCAAAAAGTATTATGGATGAATATCTTGGTTACTAAAATTATAAATAATTAATACCACTCAATTATGTTTAAAAACTCCAACGGCTCCTGGCGGACAAAATATTCAATAAAAGGTGATGCCAATGTCTTGCAGTTATTAAAACTAGATGGACCACTTTTCTTATTAATTACAATAGCTTGTTTATTAGGAGTGTTTGTTCTTTTTAGTGCTTCAAATGAGAGTTCAGAAGTTCTAATTCGTCAATTATTTAGAATTTCAGTAGCCTTTATCGCCCTACTAATAACTGCGCAACTTCCAACTGATTTAATAAGACGCTTATCTCCCTGGGGTTATTTTTTTGGATTAATGCTGCTGTCTTTAGTTCTTTTTCTGGGGGATATCGGCCAAGGCGCTCAGAGATGGCTCGATATTGGTATCCGGTTTCAACCCTCAGAGATAATGAAACTTGCGGTACCAATGATGGTAGCTTGGTATCTTCATGAAAAGAAACTACCTCCATCTGGTAAACAGATATTCATTATATTCATCCTAATATTGATACCCAGTATTCTTATTGCAAAACAACCCGATTTAGGTACTTCATTGTTGGTATTTATATCTGGAATGCTTATTATCTTCCTTGCCGGAATACCTTTTCGTTATATTAGCGCATTAGTTTTAATGGCGATTCCAAGCTCTGTTGTTCTTTGGAAGCTTATGCAAGACTACCAAAGACAACGTGTTATCACTCTATTGAATCCAGATAGTGATCCACTTGGTGCTGGTTATAATATAATTCAATCTAAAATTGCTATTGGTTCAGGGGGGTTATTTGGTAAAGGCTGGACGAATGGGAGTCAAGTTCAGCTGGAATTTTTACCTGAAAAGAGTACGGACTTCATTTTTGCTGTCATTGGTGAGGAGTTTGGGTTATTAGGCCTTTTAAGCTTATTAATTCTTTATACTTTAATAATAACTAGAAGTTTATATATCGCATCACAAGCACCGGATCTATATTCCAGACTCCTTGCAGGCAGTATAAGTTTGACATTTTTTGTGTATGTCTTCGTCAATGCTGCAATGGTTATTGGTCTGATGCCAATCGTAGGTATTCCTTTACCATTAATCAGTTATGGAGGCACATCAATGGTGACGCTAATGATTGGATTCGGTATCCTAATGTCAATTAGTTCTAATCGAAAATTATTATCTACTTAAACGGTAACTCTATGAAATATAAAATTATTCCAATAATCCTAATTATGATCTCAAATACGCTTTGGTCACATAACATCGACAGAACCAATATTCAGAATTTTATTGCAACCATGGTGGAAAAACATGATTTTGACAGCGATGATTTATCCTTAATACTCTCAAAAGCTGAATCAAAAGAAAAAATACTAGAAGCCATTAGTCGTCCTGCTGAAAAAAGATTAACTTGGGATGAGTATCGAAATATCTTTATAAAGAAAGATAGAATCAAAGCAGGGGCTGCATTTTGGCACGAACATAACCAAGTCCTTAATAAGATAAGCGAAGAAACAGGCGTCGATATAGAGATTCTAGTTGGTATTATTGGGGTTGAAACCTACTTTGGGAGATTTACAGGTGGGTACCGCGTCATTGACGCCTTATCAACTCTTGCATTTGATTATCCAAAAAGATCTCCATTTTTCACCAAAGAACTGGAAGCATATTTACTCCTAACTAGAGAGGAGGACATGGATCCATTTGATGCCACAGGATCTTATGCAGGAGCTATGGGCTCTCCTCAATTCATGCCTAGTAGTTATCGCGCTTATGCCGTTGATGCTGATGGTGATGATAAACGTGATATATGGACAAACTGGCCAGATGTGATTGGTAGTGTGGCCAATTACTTTATTGAGCATGGGTGGCGACAAGGCTATCAAATCATTGTGCCAGCTAAAATCAAAGAATCAGATTCAAAACCAATAACTAAAGATGGCCTTAAAGCAACTGAGACAGTTAAAATATTAAAAGATAGAGGAATCATCTTTGATAGTGCTATGAAAGATGATCATCCAAGTGAATTATTATATCTCGAGCAAGAAAATGCTAATAATTACTGGGTTGCCTTTCATAATTTCTTTGTTATAACTCGATATAATCACAGTATTATGTATGCCCTAGCTGTTCACCAATTAGGTCAAGAGATAAGCAATGAGGTAAAAAAATAAATGAGTAAATTCTCGAAAAATTCAATAATACTATTATTGGCATTTCTTTTATCTTCATGCATTGCTAATATTTTTAGTGACGGCCCACCAAGAATATTAAAAAATATTTCTACAAAAAACGCAGTTCCAAGATCAGAGCCTCTCAGTCAATATGGCAATGGAGATGAAAAAGGCTATTATGAGGTTAGAGGGAAACGATACAAAGTAATGTCTTCTGCAAAAAAATATCAAGCAAAAGGCATAGCCTCTTGGTATGGAACAAAATTTCATGGTCGTTATACCTCAAATCGAGAAATTTATAATATTTATGCTATGACCGCTGCACATAAAACTCTTCCACTGCCGACTTACCTTGAGGTAACCAATCTGACGAACAACAAAAGTATTATTGTTCGAGTAAATGATCGTGGACCTTTTATTGATAATCGTTTGATTGATCTCTCATATGCAGCTGCCCTCAAATTAGATATGGTAAAAGCAGGTACAGCTCAGGTGGAAATAAAGACTGTTACTGAAAAAAATGATAATTTAAATGCACAAATAAATGAGGATACATACTTACAAATTGGTGCATTCAGAGATAAGAAGAATGCTTATAATTACCTAGAACTACTTAAAGATAATAATTTCAATTCGGCATCGGTAAGAAAAGAATATAATTGGCTAAAACCACTATCACCAAATTATAAAGTACAAATTGGTCCGATTGAAAACAAAAAACAACATAATAAGTTATTATCTAGATTACGAAAGATTGGTGTCTATCAAACTAAAATTGTCACTAATTAAATCACTAAAAAACAGACAGAAACAACTGCATCAAATAAGGCAAAAAAATGTTCCGTAAATATTTAATATCACTTATTTTCATTTTTACTTTAAATATTACAATGAGTAATACTTTAACAGCACAAACAGCAAATATTCCCTCAGCACCAATTATTGGAGCAAAAAGTTACTTAGTTATAGATACGCTAACCAATCATGAAATTGCCTCCTTAGAGCCCAATTTAAGATTACCGCCCGCCAGTATTACAAAACTTATGACTGCTTATGTCACATTTCATGCATTAGAAAGCGATCAAATTTCATTGGAAGATCAGGTCACGATTAGTGAGAAGGCATGGCGAATGACAGGCTCGAGGATGTTTATTGAAGTTGGTAAAAAAGTTTCAGTTCAGGATTTGTTAATGGGCATGATTGTTCAATCTGGAAATGATGCTAGTGTTGCATTAGCTGAATTTGTTGCAGGTTCAGAGTTCCTCTTCGTAGATCTCATGAATCAATATGCAGCAAATCTGAGTATGACCTCCTCCTCATTTCAGAATAGCACCGGCCTGCCCGATGAGAATCATTTTTCTACCGCCCACGATCTGTCTCTTTTAGCCAAAGCCATCATTACAGAATTCCCAAAATACTATAAGTGGTATTCTACAAAAGAATTTACATATAATGAAATTACCCAGAGAAATAGAAATTCACTTCTCTGGCGTGATCCAAGTGTTGATGGAATGAAAACTGGAAGTACTGAAGAGGCTGGATATTGCTTAGTTTCCTCCGCTATAAGGAATGATATGCGGCTTATTTCAGTTGTCCTAGGAACAGCAACCGCAAAATCTCGCAATGATGGCAGTCAAGCGCTACTAAACTACGGCTTCAGATTTCATGAAACCAAAACTATTTTTATGTCCGAAAAAGAGATTATCGCTGTAAAAACATGGAAAACACAATCTGAAACGCTGTCATTGGGTATTTTAAATGATTTAAATCTGACGTTACCAAGAGGCAGTTTCAGCAAACTGAGTATTGAAAATAATATTCAACCTGAAATAATAGGTCCAATTGATAAAGGGCAAGTATTAGGTGAGTTAGTGATAAAACTGAATGATTCAACCTTAGCGACACAGGCATTAGTCGCCTTAGAAAATAACCCTAAGGGCACTCTATGGCAACAAATCAAGGATACAATGCAGCTCTGGTTCGAATAATTAAGTGATGAAAAAACAGGCTGAGTCAAAATCATTAATTAAATTTCCGTGCAAATTTCCAATAAAGGTATTAGGCCGAGATGAAGCCAATTTTTATCTTGCTACCGAAATGATATTGAGTAAACATGCCCAAAATATTCCCGAAAATAGTATGAAGAAGAATTCAAGTAAGCAAGGGAATTACACAGCTCTTACCTGTATAGTCAATGTCAACAGTCAGATTGAATTAAATCAAATCTATGCTGACCTCTCAAAAAATAATCATATCTTGTATGTTTTGTAATGAACTCAATAAATCATTATCAAGAGGGTCTCTCATTCCAAGTACGTAATCTTGGAATTACCGACTATAATTCAGTATGGTTAAAAATGAAGAATTACACTCATTCAAGAACAACTCAAAGTAATGATGAAGTATGGTTTACCGAGCATCATGACATTTATACTTTAGGTGCCAATGGGGATCCCAAGCATATTCATAATCCAGGGGAAATTAAAATATTAAAAGTCGATCGAGGCGGTCAAGTAACTTACCACGGCCCAGGTCAAATAATGATGTATGTGTTACTTGATTTAAGAAGATTAAATCTAAATATACGGCAACTTATTTCATCACTAGAACAATCCATCATTAGTCTAATGGCCGATTACAATATAAAGGCAGTCAGAAAATCTCAAGCGCCAGGTGTCTATGTAAAGACACAAAAAATAGCAAGTGTTGGTTTACGAATCAGTAAAGGTTGCAGTTATCATGGCCTTTCATTTAATCACAGTGTCAACCTGCAACCTTTTCGAGGCATTAATACCTGTGGCTTTGAACAATTAGATGTTACTAATTTGAATAATTTAGGAGTCATAGAAGATAAAAAAATAATTCAAGAAAAAATGCTGCATTATTTCAATAATAATATCATTAGTTAAAAAAATAATTAAAATAATCTGAATTTATTATCCATTCAATTCTGCTAATCTACTTGGTGTACCAACATCATGCCAGTCGCCCTCATAAAGGCTCCCAGACAACCCTTCATTTTTCATCAATTCAATTAATATAGGGACAATTGAAAATCTTTTTACGGTTTTATTCGTAAATAATTTTGGATCATAAAGAGCCATGCCACTAAATGTAAATGGCAGTTTATTGTCTTTTATTATCTTGTCATTCTTAAGATTAAAGTCGCCCACAGATTTAAAAGACGGATTAGGCACTAAAATTAAATGGCCTAGAGAGCCTGATTCTAAATCAATTTTAGATAAAATATAATCTGTATAAATATCTCCATTAATTACCCAAAAAGGTTTATCGCCGAGCATGGGTAATGCTTTTACAATTCCGCCTCCAGTTTCTAAAGTTATATCGTTTTCGGGGCTATATATTACTTGTAGGCCAAATTTATCACCTGAACCAACAAAATCAACGATCTTTTCTCCCAACCAACCCAGATTAATAACTACTTTTGTAACCCCTGCTCTAACTAACATTTGAAAGTGTCTTTCCAAGAGGGTTTGATCGCCCACTTTTACTAGACATTTTGGTATGGTATCGGTAATTGGTTTCAAGCGCTCGCCACGGCCGGCAGCTAATATCATTGCCATCATTTTAGCTTTCCCTATAATCTAGGCAATTATTCTTAATAAATAAATTTAAAAATGATAGCTCGGGATATTTTGCTGTAATGGTATAAATATACTTTAGCGTTCTAGGGATATCTTTAAGGTAATTCTCTTTTCTGTCTCTATGCTTTAATCGAGCAAATATTCCAATCGCTTTTAAATGCCTTTGAACCCCCATTAAATCAAAGAATCGTAAAAAATCCTTAATGCTCATCTTATTTTTTAATGAACTATCAAGATTTAAATAATAATCCTCAAGCAACTGAGTCAACAATTTCTCAGGTAATAAGATATAACAATCTCTAAGTAATGAGACAAGATCGTAAGTAATTGGCCCAATAACCGCATCCTGAAAATCAAGAACACCTGGATTACAATCATTTGTGTAGATTAAATTTCTCGAGTGAAAATCGCGATGAACAATAACTTGAGGTTGAATTAAAGCATTATTCAATAGTATCTCAGCGCAATCCTGCCATTCAACCAACTCTCTTTGATCAAAACTGATACTCAGTTCTTTTAGGCAAAACCAATCAAGAAATAGATCCATTTCTTGCTTTAGCAAACTTTTCTCATAGTTTGGAAATTCCTCCATAATAGATTGACCATTACCCTGAAGAGTTCGTAATGTCACTAATGCATCATTATAAAGAGAATGCATTAATTGCGGCTCTTTCAATAAAGCATCCAAATAATGATCTGATCCGAGATCAGTTAACAATAAAAAACCTTTCTGTAAGTTTGACTCTATTATTACTGGACAATTGAGTTTTATTTGACGAAATAATTCTGAAAATCTTATAAATTTTTTACTGTTCTCTCTTGATGGAGGGGCATCCATAACGATGAATGAGGTTTTATCAGACCAAATTCGAAAATAACGACGAAAACTGGCATCTGAGGAAGCAGGCTCAATATTCCCATAAGGACCTCCAGGAAGACTCTCAATCCAGTTCATAAGATCGCTATAACGTTTATGAGAGTTTTTTGCTTGAATGATTATTTTTTTCCTTTAATACAAAAAATTCAATAGAATATAATAATAAATAGATTAAAGCTGATACTTGAAAACAACAAAATCAACCAAATGGATGTCGTATCTTTTGTATAAATATTTCTTTCAACTAATTTTTCTAACATTAGCTTTCTCCTATGTGAATGTCTATGCGCAAGACCAAAATATATGCGTTTTGCCTTTATCTTTGCCGCTTAAAGATCAGAACAATCAATCTATTAATTTCGAAGCTAACAATATTTATCTAGATGTTGGCTCGCAACCTGCAACCATCTTAACTGGAAACGTAATTATAACTAGTGATGAAAGCACCACAACTGCAAATTCGGCCAATTATAGCCCCAATACAGAATCCCTCAACTTGGAAGGTAATATTCACTTTACAAACAATAATTTAACTGTTTCGAGTAAATCTGCTTTATTTTCTTATTCAGACGGTGAAATATTGTTCAATAACGCAACCTTTGCTTTAGGAAATAATGCCTCAAGAGGAAATGCTAAGGTTATTGAGCTTCAAGAAAAAGGAATCTTAAATTTAAGTAACGTAAATTATACAACATGTCCTGTTGGCTCTAATGACTGGATCATTAATGCAGAAAATATAGTACTAAATACAGTAAAAGGCCAAGCAAAAGCTGAAAAGGTGGCTTTAAGTTTTAAAGATATTCCAATCTTATATATCCCAAGAATCTCCTTCCCTCTCGGTGAAACCAGAAAATCCGGTTTTCTTGCCCCTGAAATTGGTGGTGGAGGAAGGAGTGGTAATGAAATTCAATTACCTTGGTACTGGAATATTGCAAAAAATTATGATGCCACAATAACACCAAGAATTCTGACGGGTCGCGGCTTTCAATTAGGTAATGAGATTAGATACCTGAACTCCAATAACAAAGGTCAATTTAAACTGGATTATCTCAATAATGACAATATTTATGGTAAATCTAGACATTATATTCAATTAAACAATGAAACCAATTTCACTAATGGTATCCGCGCTATAATCGATTATGGAAATACTTCAGATGGAAATTATTTTGAAGATCTGGGCGGTAATCTAAGTATGACCAGTATTACTCATCTCAATCAAAATATATCAATAGATGCCTTTGGAGAGAACTGGTCGCTTCTTGCTCGTTTTCAAAATTTTCAAACTATTGATAAAAGTATCCAACTAAACAATCGGCCTTACGCTCGTTTGCCGCAAATCAAATTCAGCGCTTCACTCCCATACAAGCCATTTGGAATATCGGCAAATCTCGATAGTGAGATTGTTTTTTTTGATCGTGAAGTTGGTACCACAGGATGGCGAATTGATACGCAGCCCCATCTAGATTGGTCCATAAGAAAAGATGGTTGGTACATTAACCCATCAATTGCACTGAAACATACGCAATACGAATTAAGAAATCTAAATAAAGGACAAATTTCTGATCCCTCAAGAACCTTACCTATTACAAGTTTTGATGCGGGATTATTTTTTGAGCGTCCACTTGAAAAGTACAAAAATCATACACAAACCTTTGAGCCTAGATTCTTGTACCTAAATACACCTTATCGTGATCAAGACAACCTCCCAGTTTTTGACACAATTGAACCTGATTTAAACCTAGTTCAATTATTTCGTAAAAATCGCTTCATCGGTATCGATAGAATCGCTAATACAGAGCAAATTAGCCTAGGGTTTGGGTCAAAAATAATTGATAACAAGAACGGAAAAGAGGTAATTTCAGCAACTCTAGGCAAAGCTTTTTACATGAAAAATCAGAAAGTTACCTTACCAGGAGAGAATCTATTGCCTAGTTCATCTTCTGATTTTATCGCTGAATTACGCTTCCTAATCTTTGATGATTTAAATTTTGATATCTCTCACCAATGGAACAACAATAAGTCTGGTGTCGCGAGATCACAAGCTCGAATTCAATACCGCCCTGAAAATAGAAAGATTCTAAATTTTGGTTATCGTTTTCGTCAAAATTTATTGGAACAAGGCAATATTTCATGGTCATGGCCAATTTCTGAGACATGGAATCTATTAGGGCATTATAACTACTCAATACGTGATAAAAAAACTTTAGAACAATTTTATGGTCTTGAATATGAAAGCTGTTGCTGGGGTATTCGGATGGTATACAGGCAATATGTAGCTACTCGAGATGGGCAAGAAGATACTTCATTTGGTATACAATTAGTATTGAAAGGTATGACAAGTATTGGTACAAAAGCGGATAAACTCCTAGAACGTGGTATTCTAGGTTACTCAAATTATATTCAATAAAAAATACTTATGAACAACAAAATCCTTATAAAATCCTTAATTGCAGTTTTATTGCTTTCAAATCTCAATTATATATACGCACAAGAGATTACAAAACCACTTGACTCAATAATAGCCGTCGTAAATGAAGGAGTGGTGTTAAGAAGCCAATTAGATTTCCAGATTAATAATATCGCAAAACGAGCAGAGATGGAGGGGCTTCAGTTACCGACACAAGAAATCATGGAAGAGCAAATCCTTGAACAATTAATTGTTGAAGAAATTCAAATGCAACGTGCCAATCAAATCGGTATTCAGATTTCAGACCAAATGTTAAATGGAGCTATCACTGTTATCGCAGAAGAGAACGATATTAGCTTTGAAGAACTTCCAAGTTTACTTGCTGCAGATGGAATTGATTATGGGCGTTATCGCCGTGACCTAAGGCGGCAATTAATTTTCGAGCAATTACGTCAAATAGATTTAATTGGCCGCATCAATGTGTCACAAAGAGAAATAAATCAATGTTTTGCAATGCTTGACAGTAATGTTATTAATAATTCTGATTACAATCTTTCACATATCTTAGTATCGGTACCCGAATCAGCAACGGCAGAAGAATACAGTAAAGCACAATTGGTTGCTGATAATGTCATAAAAGAGCTTAAGAGTGGTGCAGATTTTGGAGAAATGGCCATTACATATTCTGATAGTCAAACCGGAATAGATCGTGGTTTACTCGGATGGCGTAAAGGAGACCAATTACCAACTCTATTTTCTAGTATCGTTGGCACAATAAAAGAAGGCGAATACTCCAGTCCCATGCAAGCTGTAAGCGGATTCCATATCATTAAAATAAATGAAATGAGGAGCACAATAGAGCGGAGTGAAATACAGCAAATAGAAGTTAGACATATATTAGTGATACCTAACCAAATAATCGATAATGAAACAGCGAAGCAAAAACTTGAAGACGCAAAAAAACAAATTAATGAAGGCAAGGAATTCGGTGAAATTGCAAAATTACTCTCTGAAGACCCAGGATCAGCTAATGAAGGAGGATCCATGGGCTGGACTAACCCTGGAATCTTCGTAGAAGAATTTGAAAATATTGTAAATAATACTGAAATTGGAGTAATCTCAGAACCATTTCGATCACGTTATGGTTGGCATATTTTAGAAGTGACTGGAAGAAGGGCACATGATAACACTGAAGAATTAAAGCAAGTTAATTGTGTTAACCAAATAAAAAATAGCAAGCTCGCTAATGAAGGCGAACTCTGGATCCGACGTATCAGAGATGAAGCTTTTGTTGATAAAAGAATCTAAACTAATAAACAACTCCAAACTTGATACCTCATGCATTCTCTACCTCCCGAATATCTTATTGCAGTTACTGTTGGTGAGCCTGCCGGCATAGGACCTGAAATTTGCCTAGATCTTATCAATCAAAAATGGAGCAATAATTTAGTTATTATCTCCGACCCAGAGGTAATAAAAGAAAGAGCAAAGAAATTAAATAAAGTTATCCATTTTATTGAATGGGTGCCCGGGGAAATGAATCTCGAAAAATTACCTAAAGATACTTTACACATAAGAACAAAGACCTTTAACTCAAAAGTTGTCTGTGGCAAACCTAATTATCATAACTCACTCGTTCTCATTGATGGCTTAGAGGAAACCATCAATTATTGTATGAATGGAATATTCAAAGCAATGGTAACTGCACCGGTAAATAAAGACATAATCAATCAAGCCGGAGTTGAATTTACTGGACATACCGAATTTATCGCAAAACAGACTAATACAAATACCCCCGTAATGTTATTAGCTGCTGAGAATATGCGTGTTGCGCTTGTTACCACTCATATACCTGTATCGAAAATTTCTTCTCAAATAACAAAAGAAAAGTTAAGAAAAATTATTAATATATTGAATGAGGATCTAAAAAAATACTTTTCCATAAAAAATCCTCGTATCTTAGTCTGTGGACTCAATCCTCATGCAGGAGAAAACGGCCATCTTGGCATAGAAGAACAAGAAATTATTGAACCTGTTATAAAAGAATTTCAAAATGCAGGTCTTACAATAAAAGGTCCAATTCCTGCAGATACAATCTTCTTAAGTGCCGAAAAAGAAAGTGATGTTGTCCTAGCGATGTTCCACGATCAAGGTCTTCCTGTACTCAAGTATGCTGGATTTGATAAAGCCGTAAATATTACTCTTGGACTGCCCTTTGTTAGGACTTCTGTAGATCATGGAACCGCTTTTGATATTGCTGGAAAAGGAAAAGCAAGCTCAGGTAGCTTAATTGCAGCTATAAATTTAGCTATCAAAATGACCGTACAATGAATGAAAAATATTACGCGAAAAAAAGGTTTGGGCAGCATTTTTTAATTGACCAACAAATTATACAAGCAATCGTCAGTAATATTAATCCAAGGCCCAATGATATAATCATCGAAATTGGTCCCGGTAATGGCGCTCTCACAAAACCAATCGCTTATTTCAATCCAAATTTACACATCATAGAACTAGATCGTGATCTAATCCCGACCCTAGAAAAAAAATTCTCGCATTGCCCAAATATCTCAATTCATCAAGGCGATGCATTAGAATTTAATTATGCCAAGATTGGTCAAAAACTAAGGTTAATAGGCAATCTTCCCTATAATATATCCACTCCATTGATGTTTCATTTGATTCAGTACAGAAATAATATTTATGATCAACATTTTATGCTGCAAAAAGAAGTTGCCAATCGTTTGGCCGCATTACCTGGTGGGAAAACTTATGGTAAATTAACCATAATGTTTGGAACTTATATGCACACCCAGCATCTATTTAATGTTCCAGCGAATGCATTCAAACCCGCACCAAAAGTAATATCGTCAGTGGTCAAAATAACATCAAAACCCGATGATCAAATTATTATAAAAAATCCAGCCATACTCTCAAGAATTGTCACACAAGCATTCTCTCAACGCAGAAAGACCCTTAGAAATTCACTAAAAGGACTCATTTCTGATAATATAATGGAGCAGATGGAGGTAAATCCAACTCAAAGAGCGGAAGAAATACCTATATTGACCTGGTCAAAACTCGCTAATACAATAAAAGAGTAGCAAATAACTATGCCTGAACAATCAAATATCAACATAAAAGTCGATACTAACTATATCCATGAACAATCCGAACCAAACGAAAGCCGCTATGTTTTTGCGTATACGATAACAATCTCTAATCATGGAAATATATCAGCTAAATTAATCAGTCGTCATTGGGTAATTACAGACTCTAATGGCAAAGTTCAAGAAGTTAGGGGTGACGGGGTTGTTGGTGAGCAACCGAAATTGAAACCAGGTGAGCAATTTTGTTACTCAAGTGGTGCCATCATAGAAACGCCAGTTGGAGCAATGCAGGGGAAATACAATATGCAGTTAGAAAACGGAAATAGTTTCGACGCTCCTATTGCTCCTTTCACCCTTGCTGTCCCCGGTGTACTCCACTAAAAAAAGAAGGTAATTCTATTGGCTGTATATGCGATCGGAGATATACAAGGCTGCTATAACCCATTCAGACGGCTGCTGGATAAAATAAAGTTTGATCCTCAAAAGGATCATCTTTGGTTAACTGGAGACCTTGTTAATCGGGGGCCTGACTCATTGAAAACACTACGTTTTGTTAAAACCCTTGATAAAGCAGTAACTACGGTATTAGGCAATCATGACTTACATCTTTTGGCATTGCATTTTGAAGTTAGTCCTTTGGATGAAAAATCTATTTGGCTTAAAGAAATTCTAAATGCTCATGATAGAGAGCCTTTAATGGAATGGTTAAGACACAAACCCTTAACCCATTATGATAAAAATAGTAATCGTTTTTTAGTGCATGCGGGCATCTATCCTAGCTGGACAATCAAGCAAGCTAACTTATATGCACGAGAGGTTGAAACTGTCTTAAGAGGAAATGACTGCAAAAAATTAATAAGAAATATGTATGGCAATACACCTAAAATCTGGTCTGATGAATTAGAGGGTATAGAACGCTATCGTTTTATTATCAATACATTCACTCGCATGAGAATGCTCAGAAATAACAATGAACTTGAGTTTGAATATAAAGGTGAAATTACAAGAAATATTCAAGATTTAATGCCTTGGTTCGAAATCAAAGATAATCAATGGAAAGATACGCTTATCGTTTTTGGTCACTGGTCAGCACTTGGTTTAATGGTGAGATCAAAATTTATCTGCCTTGATACAGGCTATGTTTGGGGTAGAGAACTAACTGCTATTAATTTAAATAAAAAATCTGAATTAATAAAGATAAGCCATAAAGAGAAAAATTGCCTATAATGACGCCTAAAATATCAAAATGGAGAAACTTATGAAATCCCTTATGGCATTTAACTTCCAAGAATGGATCGAGGAACATCGAGAGCTTCTAAAGCCGCCTGTCTGCAATCAACAAGTATTTGAGGATAATGATTTCATTGTAATGGTAGTTGGTGGGCCAAACTCCAGAACCGACTATCATTATGATCCGGGCCCTGAATTCTTTTATCAACTTGAAGGTGATATGCTGTTAAAAACCATCCAAAATGGTAAACGTATCGAAACGCCTATTAAAGAAGGTGAGATATTGCTGTTACCTCCAACAGTACCTCATTCACCACAAAGATATGAAAATACCGTAGGACTGGTCGTTGAACGAAAACGGCTTGAAACAGAGCTTGATGGCTTTTTGTGGTTTTGTGAAAATTGCGACAATAAACTATATGAAGAATATTTATCTATTACCGATATTGTTGGTCAGTTGCCGCCTGTATTCGATCGGTATTATAGCTCCATAGAAAATCGCACTTGTAAGAAATGTGGTGAAATTATGGCTGCCGAGTGATCGGAAATATAGATGTTAAAAATTGATATACATACCCATATATTACCCGAGAACTGGCCAGATCTAAAAGAACGTTACGGTTATGGTGGCTTCATGCAATTGGAGCATTGCGGTACTGGTTGCGCGCGGATGATGATGGATGGAAAACATTTTCGTGATATCGAATCCAATTGTTGGGATCCACAGGTAAGAATTGAGGAATGTCAAAAATCCTCAGTAGATGTGCAAGTTTTATCTACAGTACCAGTAATGTTCAATTACTGGGCAAAGCCAAAAGATACCTTAGATCTATCTATGATACTCAATGATCACATAGCTGAAATTGTGACCAATTTTCCAAAAAGATATATCGGTCTTGCTACCCTTCCTATGCAAGATGCAGATTTATCCATAAAAGAAATGGAACGATGCGTTAAAACAAAAGGTATGGCTGGAATCCAGATTGGATCACACGTAAATGGCTGGAATCTTGACGATCCTCGAATCTTTCCAATTCTAGAAGCAGCTCAAGACCTTAATACAGCCATCTTTGTTCACCCTTGGCAAATGATGGGCAGTGACCGAATGAGTCTTTATTGGTTACCCTGGCTCGTAGGAATGCCTGCAGAAACTGCATTATCTATATGCTCCCTAATATTTGGTGGTGTATTTGAAAAACTTCCCAAACTAAGAGTTGCATTTGCTCATGGTGGCGGAGCATTTCCCAGTATTATAGGAAGACTGGAACACGGTTATAATGTTAGACCTGACATTGTTGCGACTCACAACCAACACAATCCTAGAAATTATGTTGGTAAATTCTTTGTTGACTCTTTAGTGCATGAGCCCGCTGTACTTGAATATATGATTAATCTATTTGGCGCTGATTGCATTGCACTTGGTAGCGATTACCCCTTTCCACTGGGTGAAGAAGAACCTGGAAAGATGATAAAGGCCATGAAACTTGATGTTACAACTAATAACTGGCTTTATGCTGACACGGCTCTAAAATGGCTTAACCTAAATCGAAAGGACTACGAAAGGTGAATAACTTTAATTTTGAAACAAATCGAAACTACGCTCAAACATTAGATAAACAAGACGAATTAAACCATTATCGATCAAAATTTTTATTTCCAGATGATAGGAATGGTTATTCTTGCATCTATCTCTGTGGGAACTCACTTGGTTTGCAACCAAAATCAGTCAGCCAATACCTAACAGAGGAGTTAAACGATTGGGGGAAATATGGTGTTCATGGGCATACAAAAGCAGGCAGGCCATGGCTAAACTATCATTTACAAGCAAGAGAGGGTTTTGCTAGCTTAACGGGCAGCCTCCAGCATGAAGTGATCGCTATGAATACTCTGACTGTCAATTTACATATGCTGATGACAACTTTTTATCGACCGAATAATAAACGCTTTAAAATTCTCATCGAGTCAACTGCATTCCCATCGGATAGATTTGCTGCTGAATCACAAATTCGTCTTCATGGATACGACCCAAAAGAAGCTTTAATCGAATGGGTACC
>JAPKEL010000008.1 GCA_028822065.1 Woeseiaceae bacterium
TTTGATACTAAGTATAAAAAAACCGAAGGTTTAAAAGACGAATAATTTCCAAACCAACCAAAGGGTAAGGTTGATGGATAATTAATAGCATTTAAATCTCCAGTAGCAATCATTTTTCTATCAAACGAGGCAAACTGCATGGGATAATAGAGGCTGTTCCTTACCAGAACCATGTTGTTTTCAAAATCTATGATTACATACTGGCCGTCCGTCCCTATAGCCGAATGAATCTTATTGGCTGATGGAAACATAGTTCCGTCGTCCTGTTGTACAGAAGCAAGCGTCCAGAATGCCAGCCCATAACTGTAATTTGATCCGTCTTCTTCAACCACGGAATCAACAATTATATTTTTAATTTTTTCGATATAAGAGGAAGAGACAATTTGCTCATCACCCCACAAGCCCATATTGAGAATCAACTGGCCAAATTTAGCAAAATCTCTAGCTGTGGCATCTAAACAGCAATAGGCTAAATAATTACCGTTTGATTGGCCATTTATCTCATTGTCTCTCCACCAGTAACCCTCAAACCCAATTTTGGAGAAAAGATTAATGTCTGCATAAGACTGAAGATTTCTGCCTGTTACTCTAAATAATAGTTCGCCAAGAACTTGCGTATCACAGTTACTATAAAGCAAGTATCCCTTTTCCCATGTTTGTTCATCAACATACCAAGTTTGATACCAGGGCTGCATAATGCCAGTTTCAGCAATGGTTCTGTTGATGCATGCATCTAACTGATTATCAACTGGGACTAAATTTCCTCCATACCCGCTTGGAGACACGCATGTTTCAAGTTCATAATCTGGGCGAGAACCACCCGAACATAATGGCGGCAACCCGGATCTCATGTCTAAGAGATTTCTTATGGTGACCTGATCTCTATCATCATTAGACCACTCTGTAATATAAGTTGATACGCTTTCATCAACTGATTCGATGTAGCCTTGATCAATGGCTATGCCAATTAAAATACTGATAAATGATTTTGCGATTGACCAAGAGGTTGTAAGGCTATACCGATCCCTATTAATAAAAGCATCTTGAAATTCTATTGGAAACACTTCTCCATACTCCAAATAAGAAGTGATAGATTGATTCCAAGAGTCCAATTCGTTCGCCGCAAGATCTCTATATTTTTCATAAATTAGTTTCTCATCCTTTATGATGATGACTGCTTGTGTATATGTTTCATCTGCAAGCGCATAAGCAAAAGCATTCTCAATAAGAGCAGGATCAATTCCAACGCTTGCCGGAGTTGCCTCTTCCCATATTAAATCTGTGTATAGAGCGTTCTTTTTCTCGTTGTTCGTTAATATTTGATTAACTGATGAATTATCACTGCAGGACGTAAATAAGAAAGTAAAAAAACAAATCAAGCTAACAACACTTTTGTCTCTCACTTAATAATCTCTCTCATATAAATAAGTTGGTTTCCTATAAACGTAACCTATAATACTCTATAGATATGAGAAATGAGAAGAGTAAAATAAAGAAAGGACTGGTATTGCCAGGGGGTGGTGCCAGAGGCGCTTATCAAGTAGGCGTCTTGAAAGCAATTGCATCGTTACTACCTGAAAGCTCATTAAATCCATTTCCAATCATCAGTGGCACATCAGCTGGCGCGGTAAATGCATCGTTAATCGCAGCTAATGCAGAATCATTCAATAAAGCTGTAACCAAATTGGATAATGTTTGGGGTAATTTTAAGAGTAAACAAGTATATAAAACAGACAATATAACTATGCTAAAAAGTAGTATACATTGGCTAATTTCAATTGTTATGGGCGGTTATCCTTTTGGGACTCCAAAATCACTTCTTGATAATTCGCCATTACAAGAGCTTCTAGAGAAGCATATTAATTTTTCTAATATTCAGAAAAATATTGATGCTGATTTTCTAAAAGCTATTGCAATAACTGCCGCAGGGTATTCATCGGAGTGCTCTACATCTTTTTTTCAGTCTGCAGATACCATTAATGAGTGGTCTCGTACAAGACGAAGGGGATTTCAATGCAATTTAACTATCGAGCATCTTATGGGCAGTCTTGCAATCCCAATGATATTTCCTCAAGTAAAAATTAATAATGAATATTTTGGTGACGGTGCAATGCGCCAAGCAACCCCTCTGAGCACAGCAATTCATTTAGGTGCGGATCGAATCCTAGTTATAGGGGTACGTAATCAAAAGCTTGAATCGATAAACAAAAATATACAAGCAGGCTATCCGTCTTTTGCTGATATAGCTGGCTACATGCTAGATACATTATTTATGGATGGATTATATTCTGATCTTGAGAGATTAATTAGAATTAATCAATTGATTGATGCCGGTCATACCGGTTATTTGGAAAATTCTACCCATAAAATTCGTGCAATTGACACCATGATTATTAACCCTACACAAAGTTTAACTGATATTGCTCAGGAGTGTCGTCTGGCAATGCCAAGATCGATAAGAATTATTTTGAGAGGGATTGGTGGTAAAAATAAAAGCGGTGCTGGTCGATTGGTTAGTTTTTTATTATTTGAAAAGCAATATACAAAAAGATTGATTGAACTTGGTTATAATGATGCGATGGCAGTGAAAGGGCATTTATTAAATTTTATTAATGGCGAAGAAGTGCCTAGATTGATTGCTCCTGAATGGATTACAACTGATTTAAAAATTAATTAGAATCAATTACTTTAAGTTAGAGTAAAAAAATTGCACCTAATCCAAGGAACGAAATATAACCCACAACATCTGTAATAGTTGTCAGTATGACGCCGCCTGCTAGTGCAGGATCTATATTCAATCTCTTTAGCATTAGAGGTATGCCAAAACCCGCTAATGCAGCCATAATTAAATTAATTGTCATTGCACCGGCTATCACTAACCCTAAAAGCCATTCACTGAACCAGAGATACGTCAAGCTACCGACTACCATGGCCCATAAAATCCCATTTAATATCCCAACAAGAACTTCTTTTCTAAAAATTCCTTTTGTATTGGTTTTATCGAGATGTCCAAGAGCAATTGCTCGAGTCATGATAGTTAAGGACTGGGTACCTGCAACGCCTCCCATGCTAGGGACAATAGGCATTAAAACTGCAAGTAAAACAATCTTATCCAGCGTTGTTTGAAATATATCTACAACAGAAGCAGCAAGGAAAGCAGTAGCTAAATTAACACCCAGCCAGATGGCTCTTCTTTTAGCGCTTTTTGTAGCAGGAGAAAACATATCGTCTTCTTCATCTAGACCAGCGGCGCTCATTAATGAATGTTCCGCCTCATCTCTTATTACATCAACCACATCATCAATGGTAATTCGGCCTAAAAGTTTTTCATCATCATCAATAACTGGCGCTGATAATAGATCTCGATTTTCGAACTCTCTGACAACTTTGTCTGAGGGTGTTTTGGCTAAGATTGGCATGATTTTTTTTGACATGATCTCAGAAACAGGTTTTCCTGGATCCTCTGTGACAAGGCTAGAGAGAAGCAGTGCTCCTTTGTATACATTATTTCTATTCACTACAAAAATTGAGTCAGTACCTGTTGGAATGGTTTTTTGATTACGTAAATAGGTTAATACTACCTCTACGGTTACATCTGGCCTGACGGTTATAATGTCAATATTCATGAGCCCGCCGGCACTATCTTCATCGTATGCCAGTACTTGTGTTAATCTTTCTCGATCTTGATGATCGAGAGAACGAATTACCTCTTGTGTTAGTGTTTCAGGTAAGTCAGCAACTAGGTCGGCTAAGTCATCCAGTGCCATTCCTTCAATGGCTGAGATTAGTTCATTCGCTTCCATTCCTTCGATCAATCCATCGCGAACTTCGTCGGCAACCTCTACTACTACATCACCTTTATTTTTTAATTCAATCATCTCCCATATTATGGCTCGTTCCTTTAATGGTAGAGACTCAATAAGTCTTGCTAATTCTGAAGGAAGTAGGTTATTGATTAGGTTTCTTGCCCCTAACATCCTGCCACTTTCTAAACGATTCTTTAGGTTATCTAGATTTGAAATTTTCTCTGTAGCATTCATTTCTGCTAAAGCCTAAAGTCTTGGCCAAGGTAGACTTCTTTAACATATTCATTTGCTAGAATTTCTTCTGGGGTTCCAGATGCTATTAGATTCCCTTCATTTAATATATTTGCTTGCTGACAGATACCTAGTGTTTCTCTTACATTATGATCTGTTATTAAAACGCCAATTCCTCTATTTTTGAGGTGCTTTATAATACGCTGGATATCTAAAACTGAAATTGGATCAACGCCAGCAAAAGGCTCGTCCAAAAGAATAAAACGAGGGTTTGCAGCTAAAGCTCTAGCAATTTCGACCCTTCTTCTTTCTCCGCCTGATAAATTTATTCCCGCACTTTTCCTTACGTGATTAATATGAAGTTCTTCTAGTAATTGGTCTAATTCTTGTTCTCTTTCTAATTGAGATAAATCATTTCGATACTCAAGTATCGCTAATATATTTTCTTCTACAGTTAATTTTCGGAAAATAGAGGCTTCTTGAGGCAGATAGCCAAGTCCAAGCTTCGATCTCCGATGCATGGTCAATTCTGTTATATTTTCTTCATCTAAATATATAGATCCTTGATCGGCTTTTACTAGTCCTACTATGATGTAGAACGCTGTTGTTTTTCCAGCGCCATTTGGGCCGAGCAAGCCAACAACCTCTCCGCTACGAATTTCCATTGAAATATTTTTAACAACATCCAGAAGTTTATAGCTTTTTGAGATATTTTTTATTTTTAAAATACTCATTTCAGTCCTATTGCTCTATTCCATTACTGTCAATTTGAGTTTGGTTCTTTTTCTCACTGAGAGCAACTCTTGGCGTGTAAGTTATTTTTACTTTCGGACTATCTTGACTATTTGATTGAGCTTGTATTGTTTGTTTCTTTAAATTATAAACAAGATAGTCACTAGATATCTGATTACCATCTTCCATTATGCTTACTTTTCCAGAAAAATCGATCATAGCAGCATCAAAGTCATAATCGATACGATCAGCAGTAGCTAAGGTTATCTGTGCCTTCTCTTGGCGTTGAAACTCTATTGTTGCCTGACGTTGTGAGCTTCCAGAAATCTTCGCAATCTTTATTTGGTGCCCCTTGAATTCAAGATAGGTTGAATCAGCATTAATCTTTCCGTTACTTAAAATTATTTTAACATTACCCATGAACTGCCATACGCTATTCTCAAAATCCAACTTACTCGCTTGACCTGAATCTGCAGTAATACTTATGTCACCTTGGCTTAAATTGAGTTTATTGAACGTTAGAATCGATTCATCACCTTCATAATCAGTTGATTCTGCATCAATAGTAATCGGTAATTTTGTGATATTTATCTGCGCTAAAGCTGGAGATGAAATAAAGAATATAAAGAATAAATTCCTTATCAATTGAGAAATATTTTTTATATGTTGAAATCGGATCATCTTTCTTTCACTTGATAAAGGATTTATTTTAACTATAAGAGAACTGAAGGAAGAAAAGTACCATTTATTTGTGATTGAAGCTCAAGTTTATCTTTGTTTAATGTTGCTAGCATACCAATGGCTGTGAGGTTGTGATCACCTAATTTAATTGTAACTTGGCTATCTGTTTTAACTATATAATTACTTGGATCAAGTTCTAATTCATCGGAATATATAATTGTTTCATCCGTTAATGATTTTCCGCTTTTTGCGATTACATTGCCCTTAAGAATAAGAAATTCATTCTCGCTATACTTGCTGGCAATATCTGAGGTTAATGACCAAGAGACTTTTGACTCTGGCGTATAAGTTATTTTTACATTATAAAATTTGATTAAATCTTTCGATTCCTGTTCAGCATAATCGGCCTCAAGGGTAAATAGATATATTCCAGATTTAGCGGTATTTAATATTTTTGTTGAGTTCAAGTAAAATCTATTTTCAACAGACTTATTTAAGCTTTGCTTGGTGATGCTTTTTTTTTCGAAGGACTGAGAAGCAATAAAGCTCAAAAGAGCAAAAATGCTAAGCAATAATAAACCTATATTTTTATTTAAATTAAATTGCATTTTTATAACTCTATTGCTTGAGAAGTAAATCAGTAATTTCTCTGATTGCTCCTGAGCCACCTGTATTTTTAGTTATATATTTTGCTATTTGTTTAACTTCAGATCTTGCGTTAGCTACAGCAATAGGCAATCCAACAACTTTCAAAATTTTGACATCAGGAATATCATCACCGACAAACGCAGATTCCATCGCCCTGATTGAATATTTTTTTAATAAAGCTTGAAAAGTTGCTTCTTTATTTTTGCAGCCGAGATATACATCTTCAATGCTCAATTCTTTCATACGCATTGATACGGCTTGGGATTTTCTTCCGCTTATTACAGCTACCTTGATGCCAACTTCAAGGATTTGGCGAATTCCATGACCATCCTGAGTATGAAAAGCTTTTGATTCTACTCCGGCATCACTGATGTATATCCGACCATCAGTAAATACACCATCAACATCGAAGGCAATTAATTTAATATTCTTGAATAAATTTTCCATAATCATATAGACCGAACAATCCCAGCTTGTAATAAATCATGAATATTAAGTGCTCCGAGCAATATTTGATTTTTATCCGTAATCAATAAATGAGTTATTTTATGTTGCTTTAATAGTTTCATTGAATCAATGGCCAGCATATTGTTTGCTGCAGTTTTATATTTTTTGCTCATTACTTCACTCATAGGAGTTCTATGAACATCTATTTTTGAATCAAGGGATCTTCTTAAGTCCCCATCCGTAAAAATACCAAGAACACGATTATCATTATCAATGATAGCCACCATACCTAAGTTCTTTTGTGAAATTTCAATTAAACCTTTGCTTAGCATTTGGGAGGGTTTAATGGTTGGAATCTTATCTCCTGTATGCATTATATCAGAGACTTTTAAAAGTAAGCGTTTACCCAATGATCCGCTTGGATGTGATTTAGCAAAATCTTCAGAGGAAAAATTCCGGCATTCTGTAAGTGTTGCTGCAAGTGCATCTCCCACTGCAAGACTGGCAGTTGTGCTAGCAGTTGGAGCTAGATTTAAAGGGCACGCTTCTTTTTCAATTTCAACTAATATATGTGAATCCGATGCTTTTGCAAGAGTAGATTTGGGGTCACCAGTGATTGAGATTAGCTTTAAGTTCATTTTTTTCAATGAAGGTAAAATACTTATCAATTCTTGAGTTTCACCTGAGTATGACATGGCCAATATTATATCTGTTGGAGATATCATGCCGAGATCGCCATGACTTGCATCAGCAGCGTTAATAAAAAATGATGATGTTCCTGTGCTTGATAGTGTAGCTGAAATTTTTCGGGCAATATGCCCGGATTTTCCTATGCCAATGGTAATTAATTTACCTTTTGACCTCAATATAAGGTCGCAAGCGTCAGAGAAAGATTCATTTAATAAATCTGCTACATTTTTAATCGCGTCTGATTCAATATACATAACTTCTCTAGCGAGCGAGAGAATTTCTTGGCTTGTCATTTTGTTGTTCATACGCACCTTGGAATTTAAAACAATCTTTATTTTAGGATTGAAAGATTACATAAACTATGTAGGTACAAAATATCGTCAACAAAGTAAATCCTTCATATTGCTTGATAATCTTATTTTTCCTAAAAGTTATTATAAAGATTGAAAGAGTCAAACTTAGCATAATCAGGTAGTGAACGGATAGAATATTCTCAGGCAATTTGGTTGGTGAAATTGCTGTTGCTACACCAATAACAGCAAGTAGATTAAAAATATTTGATCCAATGATATTTCCAACAGCGAGACCATACTCACCTTTAAGAGCGCTAGTAATAGATACAGTTAGCTCTGGAAGACTAGTACCGATAGCTACCAAGGTAATACCAATTATGGCTTCAGAAATTCCTAATGTTTGTGCAATTTTAACAGCATTATTCACTATCATATCTGCACCTAAAAATAACAACATTAATCCTAAAACTAAAAGAAGTGTTGCTTTTGTTGTAGTAAAAGCTTTGTAGTTTTGTTTTGATAGATCATCTTCAGCGGAATTTTCTATTGATAATTTTAAACTATATTTAATTAACCAAATCATAACTAAAATAAAACCACCTAAAATTAACCTTCCTTCATTAATGGTTATGGCATTATCCAGAAAAGGCAAAATCATAAATAGAGAAATTAGAAGTAAAAGTATTATTAAATTTCTATAAATCTTTGAAGCCATTGATATTGGCTTTATTAGTGCCATACTTCCTAAAACAAGACCTATATTTGCTGTATTTGATCCAATTGCATTTCCTACAGCTAAGCCTGATTCGCCACCTAATGCAGCCACTACTGAGACTAATATTTCAGGTGCTGAGGTAGCGAAAGCAACCACTGTGAGGCCTATTACTATTATTGGAATCTTCATATTTTGCGCAAATGAAGCGGCCCCATCAACAAAATAATTTGACCCAATGATTAGGATCAGTATCCCAATTGCCAGTAATGTAAGATCAATAAGCATAAATTATATTTTTTTTATTAAAGTTATATTTATTGTTAGTTTGAATTAGAATTTAACGCAATAATACATAATATCTATATTTTGTGTAGTTGTGTTGTTTTGTTATTATTTTAGATATTAAAAAAACTATTTTTTAGGATACTTGACTATGTCGCCAAACGAAATTAGCAGTCTAATTAGCAAAGGTATTGAAGGGGCAAATATTGATGTTAGAAGTGATGATAATACTCATTTTGAGGCTATTATTATAACTGATATCTTTGAAAAAAAGTCTCTAATTCAGAGGCATCAAATGGTTTATGGTTGTCTAGGTAGCGCTATGGGGAATGAGATACATGCACTGTCATTAAAAACTTACACAAATAATGAATGGCATTCGATGAATTTGCCTAATGGATAAATTGAAAATTGTGGGCGGCCATCAATTAGATGGTAAATTGACTGTATCTGGAGCAAAGAATGCAGCATTACCAATTTTAGCCGGCTCTCTATTAAGTTCTGAATCAGTAAACTTACAAAATATTCCGCAGCTTAATGACGTTGCAACCATGCTTACATTGTTGCAAAGCATGGGCGTGAAAGTACTTTTTGATGAAAAGATGAATTTGCAGTTAGATTCTTCTGATATTGATAGTTATTGCGCACCGTATGATCTAGTAAAAACGATGAGAGCTTCAATTCTAGTATTGGGCCCTTTATTGACTAGATTTGGTCAAGCAAAGGTATCTCTTCCAGGTGGTTGTGCTATAGGCGCTAGACCAGTTAATTTTCATGTGCAAGGCCTTGAAGCAATGGGGGCGAAAATTTCTGTAGAAAATGGTTATATAAATGCAAGAGCAGATAAATTATGTGGTGCCAATATTGATTTTAGCCGGGTAAGTGTTACTGGCACTCAAAATATAATGATGGCAGCTGTATTGGCGAGAGGTAAAACTGTAATAAAAAATGCAGCTAGAGAGCCAGAGGTTATCGATTTAGCGAATTTTTTAAATAGTATGGGTGCGAAAATTACTGATGCCGGGAGCGATCAAATAATCATTAAGGGTGTTGATAAACTTAATCACAGCAAATATAAGATTCTGCCAGATCGTATCGAAGCAGGTACTTATCTGGTGGCAACGGCAATAACCGGAGGAAAGATTCGATTGAAGGAGGTTGTTCCTGAGCATTTAACAGCTGTGATATTAAAATTAGAAGAGGCAGGAGCAATAGTTGATGTTGGTGATGATTGGATTAATCTTGATATGAAAGCCAAAAGACCTGTATCTGTGAATATTGAAACATTTCCATACCCTGGTTTTCCGACGGATATGCAGGCACAATTTTGCGCGTTGAATACCGTTGCTTCTGGTTTTTCGAGTGTAAAAGAAACTATTTTTGAGAATCGATTTCAGCATGTAAATGAACTTCAAAGGATGGGAGCTGATATTGAAATACAAGGAAATAATGCGATGATAAAAGGTGTAGAAACAATCACTGCCGCCCCAGTTATGGCTACAGACTTAAGGGCGTCTGCTGGATTAATTATCGCTGCACTGGTCGCTCAAGGAGAAACAGTAATCGATCGTATTTATCATATTGATAGAGGTTACGAAAGAATCGAAGAAAAACTTCACCAACTCGGTGCTCATATTTCACGTGAATCAGGTTAGAAATATATTTCTATATGTATATGCTCTAGCCAATTGTCATAATCACCGTGTATAATATCGATATTAATGACCACTATTGCGCATTTACGATAATATTAAATTAATAATAACCTTAACTACGAATTAAAAAAGCCAAATTTAAATCAATTTTTATTGACTAAATTAATTGAAATATGTGCTTATAGCTACAGGTTAAAATATTAAGAAATAAACTTTTTGATTGGATCAATGGAGCAAGATTAAATGACGGAAAAAGTTGATCAAAGTAAGCGTCAATTTTTAAGCATTGCTACTGCTGTTACTGGTGGTGTAGGCATAGCTTTCGCGGCGGTGCCATTTTTATCTTCATTGAAACCAAGCGCAAGAGCACGCGCACTAGGAGCTCCTGTTGAAGTTCCTTTAGCTTCATTAGAGCCGGGGGAAATGATTAGAGTAATTTGGCGTGGAAGGCTTGTTTATGTTCTTCGTCGTACAGAAGAGATGTTAGGGAGATTAGTTGGAGTGACTGAGTATCTTAGAGACCCTGATTCTTCTAATGTGGAGTTGCAACCTAGTTATGCTACAAACGAGCATCGTTCACTGAATCCCGAGTATCTCGTGGTGGAAGGATCATGTACTCACTTGGGTTGTGCTCCCTTACCTCGATTCGAAGTTACTCCCTCTTCAGATTGGTTCGGCGGTTTCTTTTGCCCTTGTCATGGCTCAAAATTTGACTTATCAGGGAGAGTTTATAAGGGTGTACCAGCCCCAACTAACCTAAGGGTTCCACCATACACTTTTAGTCAAACCAATGTGATAACGATTGGTATTGATTCGGGAACTGCGTAATGGCGAATAACGATAAAAAACAAATGGAATCATCTAGTAAATTATTAAATTGGATTGATGAGCGTTTCCCGTATACGGAAACAATGAGATATCACATCACTGAATATTACGCGTCTAAAAATTTCAATATTTGGTATGTATTTGGTGTATTGGCCATGGTTGTTTTAGTTATTCAATTATTTACAGGTATCTTTCTAACGATGAATTATAAGCCATCAGCTGTCGATGCTTTCTCTTCAGTTGAATATATTATGCGAGATGTAGAGTGGGGGTGGCTGATTCGTTATATGCATTCAACCGGTGCTTCTTTTTTCTTTATTGTGGTTTATCTCCATATGTTTCGGGCAATGTTATACGGTTCATACAAAAAACCAAGAGAGTTAATTTGGATTATTGGAATGTTAATTCTTATTGTTCTTATGGCCGAGGCATTTTCAGGGTATCTCTTGCCATGGGGTCAAATGTCATATTGGGGCGCTCAAGTTATTATTTCAATATTCGGAGCAATCCCTCTCGTAGGTGAAGCTTTAGTAGAGATTATTAGAGGGGATTATTCCATCTCGGACGTTACCCTTAATCGTTTTTTTGCACTGCATGTTATTGCTTTACCTTTAGCATTGGTTGCTTTAATTTTTGTTCATATAGTCGCCTTGCATGAAGTGGGTTCTAATAATCCTGATGGCATAGAGATCAAAGAGTATAAAGATCAACATGGCATCCCTATAGATGGAGTGGCATTTCATCCATATCATACGAGTAAGGATTTAGTGGCAATAATTATATTTTTGATGATCTTTTCTGTAGTAGTATTTTTTGCCCCAGATATGGGTGGTTACTTTTTAGAATATTCGAATTTTGAAAAAGCCAATCCTATGGCAACACCTGAACATATTGTTCCTAGTTGGTATTTTACACCTTTCTATGCCTTATTAAGGGCGGTCCCAGATAAGTTGGGAGGGGCTATATTAATGGTTCTTGCCGTTATATTACCGCTGTTCTTGCCGTGGCTTGATCGAGCAAAAGTAAAATCAATTCGTTATCGAGGTTGGATTTATAAGATGGCCTTATCTTTATTTGTACTAAGTTTTATTTCTCTTGGGGTGCTTGGAGTTCTTCCTGCAGAAGGAATATATGTATTATTAGCAAGAATTTCTGCCTTGTTTTATTTTGCATTTTTTATCCTTATGCCCTATTACACTAAGATTGATAAAACAAAACCTGTGCCAGATAGAGTAACCTAGGTATGAATAATCTTAAATCACCATTTTATCTAACTTTAGTTTTACTTATGCTTATGACGGATATTTTTGCAGCCGCTGGAAAGTCATTGGAAAAAGCAAATAATGATCCTCAGGATATCGAATCACTTCAAAGTGGGGCGCGTAATTTTATGAACTATTGTTCTGGTTGTCACTCAGCTGAATATGTTCGCTATGATGTTATTGTTTCGGATCTCGGATTAACCGATGAGGAAGTAAAGCAATACTTGATGTTTAATACACAACAAACTTTCGACACAATTAATGCGTCCATGCCCCAGACGGATGCAGCAGGTTGGTTCGGCCAGGCCCCGCCTGATCTATCTTTGATGGCTAGGGCAAAAGGCACAGATTATATTTACAGTTTCTTGAAAAATTTTTATATTGATCCATCAAGTCCAACTGGTGTCGATAACTTAATTCTTGCTGGAACAAGTATGCCAAATGTCCTTTGGGAGTTACAAGGGCATCAATTTATTGTCGAGGAAGATGGTGTAAGTCATCTTGAGCTCGGTGTTGTTGGAAAAATGTCTGAAAAAGAGTTTGATATTTTTCTTCGTGATACAGCTAACTTCTTAGAATATTTGAGTGAACCAATAAGGAATGCAAGACGAGCGTTAGGAATAAAAGTATTAATGTTTTTGGCGTTTTTCCTTATGCTATCTTATTTACTAAAGAAAGAAATCTGGAAGGATGTAAAGTAATTCTCTAAAAGAAATACTTCTTTAAGAGAGTTTATCTTTTTATAAAAAAAGGATCATTAATGTCAGTCATTGCGAATAGAAGATCAATAATGAATTTGTTTTCAAAGCCAACCTGCATTCATAGTCATCGCACTAGGATTGTCTTAGCAGAGAAAAATATCAACATCGAGATTACCAGTGTAGTTGGGCCAGATTTACCTGAAGATCTGATGGATATAAATCCTTATCATACTTTGCCGACCTTAATTGATAGAGATCTTGTTCTTTATGATTCTAGGGTCATTATTGAGTACTTAGATGAGCGTTTCCCTCATCCTCCATTGATGCCTGTAGACCCTGTTACCCGCGCGCAATTCAGAATGGCTTTGTATAGAATAGAGCAAGACTGGTATTCATTAGCTGAAAAGTATGCTGAAAATGGCGAAGGAAAGTTAGCCACAAAACCAAAGAAAATGTTACGTGAAAGCATCTTGGCCGCTGTTGATTTATTTTCAATCAAATCTTATTTTATTAGCGATGATTTCTCATTGGTTGATTGCACTATTGCACCCATATTATGGAGACTACCTGAATATGGAATTGATTTAGGATCAAATGCATCAGCAATTGATAAGTATATGGATCGGGTTTTTGATCGCCCTTCATTTCGTGAGAGTCTCAGCGAACTTGAGCAAGAAATGCGACTCTAGCATCAAGCGATATCTTTCATATACTTATGGAATCATCATCTATGTCAAAGCGCCCATATTTGATTAAAGCCATGATCGAGTGGATCAATGATAATAATTTTACACCGTACATCTTAGTAGATGCCTCGGTGAAAGATGTCGAGGTTCCTGAAAATTTTATCAAGAATGATCAAATTATTCTAAATATTAGTTATTCAGCGTCTAATAATTTAAATATCAATTTGAAGTCAATTTCATTCGATGGAAGATTTAATGGAAATTCAACTCAGATTTTTGTTCCATCCGAGGCAATATTGAGCGTGTACGCAAAAGAAACCGGCGAAGGCATGGTATTTACTAATGATAAAAATATAAAAATAAAAAAAGATAAAATTATAAAAAAACCCCCACACCTAAAGTTAGTAGAATAGTTATTGTTTTACTGCATGCTTTTTTTGAACCACAGGCACACCATTGATTAATTTTGCCCAGGCTAATCTCCTTCTAATTCTTCCATCCTTCTCCATGTATAATTGACCTGTAGCACCATTAAGTTCTTGCATAGAATAATTTTTTAAAGAGTTTATGGCGGCAACTAAAAAATAAGCATCATATCCCATAGCATTTTGGCGACTTTGAATAGCGTCTCCAGGCCAATACTTTCTTAGTGTTGTAGGGAGATTTTTAAGCCATATTTGTTGATCGATAACCCAAGGGGCGTCTGTGAAAATAATACCATTAAGATCATCTAAATTAGTATTATAGGAATATATTGTTGAAGTTGAATATATTGGCAAAGCTTCATCGCCTGAGAGATGGTAATTTAGTTGAGACTTAAGAAGTTTCCCACTTGTGGTATCAGCAGCTACCAGAAAAATAAAATCTACATCTTGTCTTCGGCGCGGACTAAAGGATAGATCTTCATTTAAATTTGCTGATAGACGATTGTATCTTTTTTCACTTAATGAGATTTCAAGTAATTCTTTTAACTCAGATGAAAAATCTTTCTCATTTTGATTGTAGAATTGACTTTCTATGATAACGCCGCCCATAGATTCTAATGTAGTAGTATAAATTTCTTCAAGTTGATGACCCCATTCATTATCCGGTGCAATAATTAGACCAATTTTATTTTGATCGATAATCACTTTGTTTGAGGTAGAGATAGCCTCATCAACTGAAGAAAGAGAAAATTGATACATACGAATCAATGACTCATCATTGTCTAAAGAATTTAAAGTTAGCACTGGAACACTAAAAGCAATTTTCTTAGCTAAATTATTCACCGAATCTTGCAATAAAGGTCCGACGACAAAATCAGCACCGTCTTCGAGAGCTTGATCGTATGCAGCAACAGTATCTTGAAATTCTTGGGTGTCATATATTTTTATTTTTTTTATTCCTTGCTTGTCATCACTTAAAGAGTAGTGAGCACTGAGAAATCCATTTTGAATGGATTCTCCTTCTCTTTTGTAATCACCACTTAAGGGGAGTAGCAGTGCCACTTGGTCAGGGAAATCCTCTAAATTATAAGTTGGAGCCAATAGCTCCTGATCCCTCATAATTGGTTGTGAGATAGATGGAACGCCCATATTTTTTTGATTTTGAGTGCCTGATGGAGTGCAACCAAATAAAAATACACCGAATAATCCGTTTAATATCAGGGTATGTAAGAGTTTATTTTTCAAGGCAATTTTTTTTAGCTTAATTTATCATTAATTTAGGATATTCTTATTGTCAATTATTAAATATATCAATGAATCCTATAAAGAATTGTGGTTAATGAGATGAAAAATGGAAAATTATTTGTTGTTGCTACTCCTATTGGTAATCTTGATGATACATCAAAACGCAGTCTAGAGACTTTTAAAAATGTTGATTTAATAGCCGCTGAAGATACTCGAAACACACGTCATTTATTATCCCATTTCAATATTAAGGCAAAAATGATTGCTCTTCATGAACATAATGAGAAAGATGTAGCAAAAAAATTAATAAAAGATATTCAAAATGGCAGTTCAATTGCCTTGGTTAGTGATGCAGGCACTCCTGCAATTAACGATCCTGGATATAGATTGGTATCTCTAGCTCATGAGAATAATATAACTGTCGTTCCATTACCCGGACCTTGTTCGATAATTAGCGCATTGTCAGTTTCAGGGTTGCCTAGTGATAGATTTTGTTTCGAAGGTTATTTGCCCGCTAAAAGCGAATCAAGAAAATCAAAATTAAAGGAATTAGTTAAAGAAAAAAGAACATTAATTTTTCTGATTTCAGTACACAGAATTAGTCAATCCATAGAGGACATGTTATTGGTTTTTGGAGAAGATAGGTTAGCATTTCTTGCGCGCGAGATGACTAAAATATATGAGCAATGCATCAGAACGAATCTTGGTGATCTTTTCTTTATGACTAAGGAGGGTAAGATTCCAGAAAAAGGTGAATTTGTCTTAATTATAGAGGGTTACAGACAGCAAGATGATGATTCTCTTTACCTTGCTCGAGAATTAATGAATGAATTAATCAATAATGATTTAAGCATTCAGGCTGTTGATATTGTGACAAAAGTGACCAAAATAAAGCGCAATATAGCTTACAAAATGATGCTTGAATTAAAAAATGAGTAAAAAATTATTAGGATATTTTATTCATTGTTCTATTTTTTTTATTTTTTAAGTGATGTAAATAAATAGTTAGACAGGCCAGCAAGAATGGCACTAATCTTTCAAAAGGGTCTCCTGGTAGATTTCCTAATATCGACAGCCAGTATGAAATATTAGTAGTAGTATTATCAGGAGCAATATTTCCATAACTGTAAAATAAGACTGTTGAACTGAATCCTATAATAATACTCCATAATCTTGCTTCTGATGTAGGCTCATGGTTAATTACTCTTGCTATTACAATAGCACCAAATGCTGCGCCTAGAGCACTCCAGGCAAATAAAACACGATCAAAAATACTGTCTGGAATGATCCAGGCAAGTATGACCGCTGCAAATACAATAATACTCATAACTAAACGTGATACCAGTAACTCCCCAAAACTAAAATATTTTGATAAACCTAGATCATGAGATATAGCGGAAGATGCTGCAAGTAAGAGAGAATCTACGGTCGACATCACTGCGGAAAGAATTGACGCAATTACGATACCGGCCAATACTGGAGGGAGAAGTTGCTCAGCCATCAGATAAAAAACTTGTTCGCCTGTTTGCAGGTCTTTTATTAAAGTTCTTGCTGCAAGACCTAATGCTGCCATTGCACAAAAAATTATGATTGACCAGGTGACAGCAATAACAGCTCCTAATTTTAATTCATAATTTCCTTTAACTGCCATCAAACGAGACAGAAGATGAGGTTGCCCAAATGTGCCGCTGCCAATGCCAATTATGCCCGTCATAAAACCAAATAAAAGAAAGCCCGAGTGACCACCTGTCCAGTCATTATAATGTTTATCTATAGTAGAAAGTTTGGTAACTATTTCATTGAAACCACCTGCTTCATTGACGGTTACTAAGGATACAATAAGAGCCGCAGCCATCATTATAAAAGCTTGAAGGGTATCAGTAATACTGGCAGCCCAAAATCCACCTAAAATACAATACAATAAAATTATGAATGCACTAATAATTAAGCTTGTGCCTGCGGTCATGTGGAAATTACTAATGAATGCAGATGCGGCAGCATCAAATTGAGCTGCTATATAAAAAATAAAACAAAATGCAATTAATAGAGCAGATAGACTTGCTATTATACGTCTATCTTTACCTTCAAGGTTAGCGCAAATAAAATCGGTAGGGGTGATCCATTTTTTTAGGCTTGATTCATTTCTTACTCTAGGCCCTAATAATAACCACATTATTATGTAACCAGCCCATATACCTGGCATCATCCATAATGCAGAATAACCATAAACAAAAACAAAACCACTAAATCCAAGTAATACCCACGCGGATGATGTGCTAGCCGCGTAAGATAAGCCAGCTACCCAAGGACCTAATTGCCTTCCTGCTAACAAAAAATCAGTATTATTTTTTACTTTTCTGGAAGCTAAAAAACCAATAAAAATAAGTAAGGCTTGATAGAAAATTAGTGTAATTGTGATGACTTGGGATTGTTGCATATTGAATTTTGGTTAAGTTATATTTCGATGAATCTTTAAAAATAGTATTAATTTTTTATTTTATTATTATTTACTATTTTAGTAAGTTTGAAAATTTTTTGCTTTTTTAAATAATTTATCAAATAAAAAATAAAAACAATATTAGGCTAAAAATTATCTTCATCAAAATATGATTTGGATTATAGATCATATATGGGATAGAGCTAAAAATAAAAGCAAATAAAAAGTATTGAAAAAGAAGCACTTGATTATCTATCGATCTGATATTGATTAGAATTTTTATTACCTCAAAATCTGTATATTTTTAAGTAAATTGGGTTTATTCTTGTTGCTGTAAGAGTTGGCTTGGTAATCGCTATTTCTCATTAATTGAGTAAGTAGAGGAAAGTCCGGGCTCCTTCGGACAAGGTGCCAGGTAACGCCTGGGGGGCGCAAGCTCATGGATAGTGCCACAGAAAATATACCGCCTAAGTACTTATGTACCGGTAAGGTTGAAATGGTGCGGTAAGAGCGCACCGCATAAATGGCAACATTTATGGCAGGGAAAACCCCGCCTGGAGCAAGACCAAATAGAGAAGTAATTGACTAATGTCATACCGTCGGTTCCGAACGGACTTCTGGGTAGGTTGCTAGAGGTAGTTGGTGACAACTATTCGAGATGAATGATTACCCTCGACAGAACCCGGCTTATGGCCAACTCTTACTTTTCACCATCTCCTTTCATTTTTTGAAATTTATTATCCATTAAATCAGTTACTTAAGTTAATAGAGTTAAACCAAAAGAGTTAAATTAGCGCAGATTAGATTGTAATTCAGAATAACTAAATTTGAAGCGTAATTTAATTTTAGAATGAGAATCAATTCAATATTATGGTTTAGCTATAATCTTTAAGTGATTGATTTATAGTTCCAAAAATATTTAAATATTTATGATTTTTTCTATAAATACACACCTAAGTTACTGTACTTAATAGAATTATTCTATTTATTAAGTTGACGCTAATATATCTCAAGAATATAGTGTCAATATGTGGAAAAAAGTGGGAGATTATGGTTTTAACTATCTCTAAAACCAATAATTTTAATTAAAAATGATGTTTCGTGGAGCAACAAAAGTAACGATTGATGCGAAGGGGCGCCTAGCTATCCCCACTCGCTATCGTGATCGTCTTGATTCCCGCAGTAATGGTCAATTAATTGTGACAGTTGATAGAGATTATTGTTTACTTTTGTATCCTTATCCTGATTGGGAAGAAATCGAGAGAAAATTAATTCGCTTACCAAGTTTAAATAAACAAGCTAGGCGCTTGCAAAGGCTTATGGTGGGTTATGCGACAGAATTAGAACTGGACGGTAATGGCAGGATACTTCTTTCTCGTGAGTTAAGAGAGTTTGCTGAAATCGAGCGTCAAGCCATATTAATTGGTCAGGGTAATAAATTTGAATTATGGAACGATGAAATTTGGAATAAAAAACGAGATGCATGGTTGAGCGAGGATGATGAGGGAAATCTATCCGCTGAACTTGAAGCATTATCTCTGTAATAAATTCGGTGAAAGGTAAGGATGAGAATAAACACATACCAGTATTACTGAATGAGGCAATAACAGGATTAAATATAAAGAAGAATGGAATATATATTGACGGAACTTTTGGAAGAGGGGGTCACAGTAAGGAAATTTTAAAAGCGCTTGATGAAAAAGGTCACTTATTTGCGATTGACCGAGATTTACAAGCGATAGATGAAATTGACTCTGAATTTGAAAATGATTTACGTTTTGAGCTAATTAAGGATGAAATGTCAGAATTAAAAAATATAGTTAAGGAAAAATCTTTATCTGGAAAGATTGATGGTGTGATATTTGATTTAGGGGTTTCTTCTCCCCAATTGGATCAAGCATCAAGAGGGTTCAGTTTTCAAAAAGACGGTCCTTTGGATATGCGTATGGATACAACTAAAGGTATAACTGCAGCTGAATGGTTATCAAGTGTTAGCGAGGATCAATTAAGAAAAGTGTTATTTCAGTACGGAGAGGAAAAATTTTCCTCACGAATTGCTAGAAATATTATAAAAAATAGGAATACCACATCACTAAACACCACCTTTGACTTAGTAAATATAATTACACAAGCCTTGCCAAAAATGTATTTCAAGAAACACCCGGCAACAAAAACTTTTCAAGCTATTCGGATATATATAAATGATGAATTATCACAACTTGAAAGTGCATTAAATGCAAGTCTTGAGTTGCTCAGAAGTGGCGGTCGCTTATGTGTGATTAGCTTTCATTCCTTAGAAGATAGAATTGTGAAGAGGTTTATTAAAAACGCTTCACTAGAATCAAAGCAATACAGAGGATTACCAGATGTTCCTGTTGAATTTCAACCAAAATTGAAAATTATTGGAAAAGCAGTAAGGGCGTCAATTGCTGAGATTGGTATGAATGTAAGAAGTCGAAGTGCGGTTTTAAGAATAGCAGAAAGAATTTAATTTTAAGCGAGATAATATAAGGAGGCACAAAAATGTTTGAGTTAATGGATGCACACAGTCAGAGCGCGGTAATAAAAGTAATCGGCGTCGGCGGCGGCGGAGGTAACGCTGTTTCGCATATGGTGAATGCTGGGATTGAAGGGGTTGATTTTGTTTGTGCAAATACAGATGCACAAGCATTAAATACAGCAAGAGTTAAAACGGCGTTGCAAATAGGCTGTAATATAACAAAAGGTCTAGGCGCTGGAGCTGACCCTGATATTGGCCGTCAGGCGGCTATGGAAGATCGAGATAGAATTGTTGAAGTGATAGAAGGTGCTGATATGCTATTTATCACTGCAGGAATGGGCGGTGGAACTGGCACTGGAGCGGCACCTGTGGTGGCACAAGTTGCTAAAGAGTTGGGTATATTAACAGTGGCTGTAGTTACTCGACCTTTTGAGATGGAAGGTACTAAGAGGATGTCTGTCGCAGATAATGGTATCGCAGAATTAGGCAAGTATGTCGATTCTTTGATAACTATCCCGAATGAAAAATTACTCGCAGTTTTAGGCAGCGATACGACATTAATTAATGCTTTTGAAACTGCAAATGAAGTACTTCAAGGTGCGGTTCAAGGTATTGCTGAATTAATAACTACTCCGGGTACTATGAATGTTGATTTTGCAGATGTAAGAACAGTGATGTCTGAAATGGGAATGGCAATGATGGGAACTGGAACTTCATCGGGTGAAGGGCGAGCTAGAGAGGCGGCTGAAGCGGCTATCTCTAGCCCTTTATTAGAAGATGTGAATCTTTCTGGAGCAAATGGAATTCTAGTTAATGTAACTTCAGATATGAATTTGACCATTGGTGAGTTCTCTGAGATTGGAGATACTGTCAAAGAGTTCGCAGCATCAGATGCGACTGTCATAATTGGCTCAGCACTTGATCCATCCATGAAAGACGAAGTCAGAGTTACAGTTGTGGCTACAGGATTAGGTAAGGATATAGTTAATTCACAAACACCTCCAATGCGTGTCATAACAAAAGAACCGAATATAGAAATTGAAACAAATCCAAATTATCGTAATTATGAGAAACCTACAAATGAGAGAAAAAAAGCCGTAGGTGATGGACTGCAAGGGGAAGAAACCGCTCAAGAATATCTTGATATACCTGCTTTTTTAAGGCGACAAGCAGATTGATGATTGGGTATTTTAGAAAATACTTATTACTCGCTAACTGCCGCATGATATGCGTAGCAATAATGTGGCATATAGAAATATGAAATGGATTTAACAAGATCTTATTTTCAGTTATTGATCTGTATTATTTTATGTACCGCATCAGCAGTATCAATAATTTATATCAAGCATCAATCTCGTGAGTTATTTATCGAGCTTGAAGTATTGAATGCTCAGCGAGATAAATTAAATGTTCAATGGAGTGAGTTACAGGCAGAGGAAAATATATGGGCTACGCCCATGAGGATAGAGAGAGAAGCTATAAATAAGCTTAATTTGCAAAGACCACCCATAAAAAAAATAAAAGTATATGAGAAGCAATGAGTCGTGGAGCTGAAACAAAAGAAGAGATTTCGAAACGGTTTATTGTGCGAGCTTTTTGGGTGCTTGGCTTTTTTATACTATTGTCATTTCTTTTGGTATTGAGAGCGACTTATTTACAGGTTTTAAATAAAGATTTTTTAATAAATCAAGGAAATGCAAGGCAGATTCGAGAGCCGACTATAGTAGCTTATCGTGGCATGATTACAGATAGAAACGATAAGCCATTAGCAATAAGTACTCCAGTGGACAGTCTTTCTATAAACCGCAAAAACTTTTCCCTCTCCCTCGAGAAGCTTAATGCCTTATCAAAGATATTAGATACTGATGCTGGCAAACTAAAAAAGGAAATTCAAGCAAACAAAGAAAAGCATTATTGGTATTTAAGAAGACATATTAGTACGAAAATATCTGACAGAATTAAAGCATTAAATATCGCGAATTTAACTATTACTAGAGAATATAAGCGTGCTTACCCAGCTGGAGAGGTTGTTTCGCAATTACTTGGGTATACAGATACGGATGAAAAAGGAATTGAAGGGATTGAGCTTCAATATGAGAGTTGGTTAAGAGGTGTTTCAGGCCAGAAGAAAGTACTAAAAGATGAAAAAGGCAGATCAATAGAGAATATTGGTATTATCAAAACTGCAAAACCAGGTAAAGATCTAAAGCTTAGTATAGATTTAAGATTGCAATATATTGCTAATAAACTTCTTAAAGAATCTATTTCAGAGTATCAAGCTCAATATGGCACTATAATTGTGTTAAATGCCTTAACGAGTGAGGTCCTCGCCATGGCCAATCAACCTTCTTTTGATAATAATGAACGCCCGTTAAATCATTCTTTAGTAAGGAATCGAGCTATCATTGATATGTACGAACCTGGTTCGAGTATAAAGCCATTTATCATTGCTAATGCTATTGAATCTGGTCAATACGATACTTCAATCTTGGTTGATACTTCTCCTGTAAAAATTGGTAAGAAAGTTATAAGAGATCGTACTGATTTAGGTAATGTAGATTTAGGTACAATTTTAAGTAGATCTTCAAATGCTGGAATGAGTAGAATTTCATTAACACTAGAATCAGATAAGCTCTGGGAGATGATGAGCGATTTTGGCTTTGGTACCCTTTCGTCTGGCGGCTTTCCTGGAGAAGCAAGGGGTGAGCTTCACCATCATACGCAATGGGGTGATATTGGAAAAGCAAGCCTGTCATATGGTTACGGTATAAGTGTAACGCCACTTCAGTTAGCTCAGGCCTATGCCATATTAGCTAATGATGGGATTTATAAACCAATTAGTTTGTTGGCCAATCAGTTGGGCGAAGGAAAGCGAATTTTAAGTTCGTCAACTGCAGTAATAGTCCGGGAGATGTTAGAAAAGGTAGTGGGTCCAAATGGCACGGCAAGAAAAGCTGCGGTTGAAGGATATCGTGTTGGTGGAAAATCTGGAACTGCAAAGAAAATAACTGGCTCTGGTGGGTACACTGAAGATAGATATAGATCTTTCTTTGCAGGTATTGCTCCATTAGATGATCCTCAGTTAGTTGTAGTGGTATTTATTGATGAGCCATCAGGAGAATTTTATTATGGCGGTGATGTTGCCGCTCCTGTTTTTTCAAAAGTTATATCTGAGTCATTGCGACTTTTAGCGATCCCGCCTAGTTATAATTCTTCTCTTAATAATCCGTTAGTAGCTGATCTAAATCTTGAATGATATTTCAATAAAATGTCTTCAAAAGTAAAGATAAATCTAAGTGAATTGTTATTCGATATAACAATTGCACCACCTATTTCTATAACGGGTATCAGTGATGATAGTCGCAGTATAAAAAAGGGAAATGTTTTTTTTGCATGTAAGGGTGAGAATTCTCATGGGTTAGATTTCTTAGAATCAGTTCTCATGGTTGGTGCGATAGCTGTAATTTACGAGAAACCATATGATCTTTCTAAATTAAAAAGCTGTACAGTCCCTTTAATTGGTATTGAGGGTCTTCGAGAGTATATGGGTGAAATTGCAAATCGATGGTATAACTTCCCATCTAAAAATATGGAAATTATTGGTATCACCGGAACCAATGGAAAAACAACGGTGGCATGGTTAATTCAGAATTGCCTTTCTTTATTGGGGAATAAATGCGCATACATTGGCACATTAGGTTCTGGTGTAGGGCTTCTTAATAAAGGTGATTTAACGACGCCATCATGCTTTGATCTGCATCAGAAATTATCTGCATACAGAGAAATGGGAATTAAATATGTTGCCATAGAAGTATCTTCTCATTCTATTGCTCAAAATAGGATAGCTGGACTATCTTTTGGTGCAACAATATTCACAAATCTTTCTCGAGATCACTTGGATTATCATGGTGATTATGAATCATATGGCAGCACCAAGGCTAAGCTTTTTATTAATGTAGATTCAAAGATAAAAATTATAAACTGTAATGATAGTTTCGGTAGAAAATTACTTAAGCAAATCAATAATAAAGCAGTAACTATAATAAAAGGGCAGCCACCTAAAAATTTTAATGAGGAATATTTATCAATTCTGAGCTCCAAAGCAAATAAATTCGGTCATACAGTTTCTTTAAAGAGTACTTGGGGTGAGAAAAGTTTTCATTTTCCATTAATAGGTGAATTTAATATTGAAAATGCAGCACAAGTTATAGCGTTAATATCTAGTTACAAATTTAATTTTAATAATATATTGCATGCTATGGAGAATGTATCCCCACCTCAAGGTCGTATGGAGTTGATTGATTTATCAATGAATGATCTTGTGCCAAGTGTATTTGTGGATTTTGCACATACACCAGAGGCATTAAAAGAAGCATTACTTGCCTTACGATTACATTATAAAAGAGAGATTTGGTGTGTTTTTGGTTGCGGCGGAGATCGTGATAAAGGAAAAAGAAAGTTAATGGGCCGCATGGCTAAAACTTATGCTGATCGGGTTGTGATAACGAGTGATAATCCTAGGAGCGAGACTCCAGAAAGTATTATTTCTGATATTTTATTGGGATCGAAAAACGATGTTCATACGATTGTAAATAGAGCATCAGCCATTAATTATGCGATTAGGTCTGCCAATAATGCGGATGTCATACTTATTGCAGGAAAAGGACACGAAGATTATCAATTAATCAAGGACAAGAGAATTGAATTTTCTGATGAATTGGTCTCACGAAAAGCCATAAAAATACGTCTTAGAGAGTTAAAAAATGATTAAATTATCATTAAATGAAGCTGCTGAGTATATGAATGGTATCTATGATGGTAAAGATAGGACTTTTTTTGGTATTAACACAGATTCTAGAGAAGTAAGTAGTGATGAATTATTTTTTGCATTACGAGGACCAAACTTTAATGGTAATAGATTCAGCGAGGAAGCCCTCATGAATAATGCTGCTGCCTGTGTTGTTGATGATGGGAGTATACAATCAAAAGAAAATATTCTGGTTGAAAATACACAAATTGCACTTGGACAATTGGCCCGAGCTTGGCAACAAAAAATGTCAGTAAAAATAATTGCTATAACTGGAAGTAATGGCAAAACCTCAGTGAAACAATTGCTCTCTAATTGTCTTTCAATTACAGCAAAAATATTAAGTACAGAAGGAAATTTTAATAATCATATTGGGTTGCCATTGATGTTATTGAGATTAGATTCGCATCATGAATACGCTATTCTTGAAATGGGTGCAAATCATCCTAAAGAGATAGAGTATCTTGTCAATTTGACCGATCCGCATGTCGTATTAATAAATAATGCTGGTCCAGCTCATTTGGAAGGATTTAAGAATGTAGAGGGTGTAGCAAAAGCTAAGGGTGAGATATTACAAGGGAGCTTACCTCCGAAATATGCCTGCTTAAACTATGATGATAAATATTTTGATCTATGGTGCAAGATGGCTGAAAATTCTTCTGTGATAAGTTTCGGTCTTAATGCTAAAGCCACCATTTTTGCGGAAGATTTAAGAGTAGTAAACCATAAATCATCTTTCACATTGGTCCTTCCTGACTCTTCAATTAATATTAAATTATCAACATTGGGTGAACATAACATAATGAATGCTTGCGCTGCAGCTGCGATCATGCATTCTTTGGATATGCCAATTAATATTATTAAGCAGGGCTTGGAAGCACCATTAATTGTACCTGGTAGATTGCATGCCTTGAAAGGCATTCGCAATCACTGTGTTATAGATGACAGTTATAATGCCAACCCTACTAGCACTAATGCTGCAATTGATTTTTTAAGTATCATGGAAGATTATAATTGTTTGGTTTTAGGTGACATGAAAGAACTTGGAAGTCATTCTATCAAAATGCATTCTTTAGCTGGCATAAAAGCAAAAGAGTCAGGAATTGATACCCTGTTAGCAATTGGTGATATGACAAAATATACAATTGAGGAGTTTGGATCTAATGGGTATTGGTTTGAGACAAGCGAGGAACTATTACGTCACTTACATACATTAATAGAGGATATACCGAAGATGAATATTCTTGTAAAAGGCTCTAGGTCGATGCAAATGGATAGAATTGTAAAAGAAATAATTTAGTTATGATCATCAAAAAGGAATATTGAAAATGTTACTTTATTTGTCTAATTATTTAAGTCAGTTTGAAGCTAGCTTTACGGTATTTAACTATATAACTATAAGAGCCGTCTTTGGGGCTTTAACCGCATTGATTATTTCATTTTTGATTGGACCAAAGATGATTAAGAAACTAAACACAAGTCAATTAAATCAACCAGTTAGACAGGATGGTCCAGAAAGTCACTTAGTTAAAGCAGGTACTCCAACAATGGGAGGAGCAATGATTTTATTGTCGGTCTCTATTAGTACATTATTATGGTCTGATATTAACAATTCGTATATATGGATCATTTTATTTGTCACTATTTCATTCGGGTTGATTGGCTATATTGATGATTATAAAAAAATTATCAGACAAAACTCAGATGGAATTTCAGCGTGGACAAAAATTTTCTGGCAATCATTGGTAGCATTAATTGCAGCAATTTGGTTGTACTCCATAGCGACTGATAGTAATGCAACATCATTATTAATTCCTTACCTTAAAGATGTGATGATACCTTTAGGTATTTTTCAGATATTTGTTAGTTTCATTTTTATTATTGGTTTTAGCAATGCCGTTAATTTAACTGATGGTCTCGATGGCTTAGCTATTATGCCAACTGTACTTGTGGGCGGTGCATTAGGGATATTTGCTTATGTTACTGGAAATGTAAATTTCTCATCGTATTTAGATATACCTTATATTCAAGGTGCAGGCGAAATTTTTGTTTTTTGTGCTGCTTTATCTGGGGCTGGACTTGGATTCCTTTGGTTTAATACCTATCCTGCACAGGTCTTCATGGGGGATATTGGGTCTTTATCACTTGGTGCAGCACTTGGGGTTATTGCTGTAATTGTAAGGCAAGAGATTATTCTTGCGATTATGGGTGGTGTATTCGTGGTTGAAACATTATCAGTCATGATTCAAGTAGTTTCATACAAGTTAACTGGGAAGCGTATTTTCAGGATGGCGCCTTTACATCATCACTATGAATTAAAAGGATGGGAGGAACCAAAAATAATAGTACGTTTTTGGATAATTACTGTAATTTTAGTTTTAATAGGTCTAGCAAGCCTGAAGATTAGATAAAAAATGAATAATAGTTTTATATTCATTATAGCAATATGATTAGATATTTAGTATTTGGAATGGGTGATACGGGATTATCTGTAGCCCGATTTTTTGAAAAAACGGCCGTTCCGGCTAGATATTATGACACACGATTAAATCCACCAAATTTATCCCTATTCAATCAATTAAGTTCACAATCAGAGATAGTATTAGGCACTTATACTGATAAGCTGTTTGAAAATATTGACCGAATAGTTGTATCACCTGGCCTAAGTGATAAAGAGCCTCTGATACAAAAAGTTCAGCAATTAGGCATTGAAATTATTTCTGATATTGATCTTTTTGTTGAGAATGTAACGAGTGATTTTGTCGTCATTACTGGCTCAAATGGCAAAAGTACGGTCACAGAGCTTTTATCTCTAATGTGCAAGAAAGCTAAGATTAAAGCTTCAGCAGGAGCAAACTTAGGTCGACCGGCATTAGATCTTTTAAATGACAAGGTCGATTTATATCTTCTTGAACTCTCAAGTTTTCATTTACATCGCTGCCAACAATTACCAGCAAAAGTGGCTTTATTACTAAATATTTCTAATGATCATCTTGATTGGCATGACGGTGAAATAAATTATCACCAATCAAAATATAGAATTTATAAAGAAGCGTCATTCTCAGTTTATAATCGTAAATTAAAAGAATCTTTAAATTATATCAATAAAAACCCCAGAGTTAGCTTTGGTTTAGACGAAGCTAAAGAGCATCATTATGGTATGTTGGACGATGGTATTAATAAATTTTTAGCCATTGGTAGAGAGAAATTATTAACAAGTAATGAAATTAAAATACATGGTTCCCATAATATTGAAAATATTTTAGCAACCATGGCTGTTGCAGAACAAATAGGTATCAATAAAACTCAAATGATAGAGGTGATAAAAGAATTTCAAGGTTTACCGCACCGCATGCAAATTATTGCAGAATATAATTCAGTCGAATTTATTAATGACTCAAAAGGAACTAATATTGGCGCTGCAATTGCATCTGTCAACTCCTTAGACGGGCCAATAATCTTATTAGCAGGTGGTCAAGGAAAAGGAGGGGATTATAAATTCTTTGCCGACTCAATTCACAAAAAGATAAAAGAAATAATCCTATTTGGTGAGGATTCTGAGTTAATAGAAAAAGAATTCGAACCCTATGTACCAACATTGTGCGTAAGCAGCTTAAAAGACGCGATTCATTATGCTCAAGAACGAAGTTGTGCAGGTGATAAGATTCTTCTCTCACCGGCATGCGCGAGCTTTGATCAATTTGATAGTTACGCGCACCGCGGTGAAGAATTTTGTCGAATTGTGGGAGAATTATGATGATTTTTCTCCGAAAGAATTTAACCCAAGATCTAAAAATTGATTCAGTATTGTTAATTGTAATTTTAATGTTAATCATGATCGGTTTGATAACGCTATTTTCAGCCTCATCTGCTGTATCTGAGAATGATTTTGGTACGCCGTTTTATTATTTAAACAGACAATTATTTGCTATTTTTCTAGGTTCGATAGGCGCTTTTCTTTGTCTAATGATACCAATTGATTATTGGGAGAAGATGGGGCCCATATTACTGGTGATTGGTATATTTTTATTAATTATTGTTTTGATACCCGGATTTGGTCATACAGCAAATGGTTCAACAAGATGGTTAAGGTTAGGAGTCATGAATGTGCAAGTTTCTGATCCTGCTCGTCTTTGTATTATGATTTATGTAGCAGGATATTTAGTTAGAAGGAATAGGCAATTACGAGAGGGTTTTGTGGGCTTCCTTCGACCAATGGTGGTATTAGGAATTGCATCATTGCTATTATTATTAGAAACAGATTTTGGTGCTACAGCTGTTTTATTGGTGACTGTATTATCAATGTTGTTAGTGGCGGGTGCGAGAATTAGGGATTTTCTTATATTTCTCCTTTCAACAACTTCTATACTTGCCTTGTTAGTGACGCAATTTCCTTCTCGCATGAGACGCTTTAGTGGTTTCCTTGATCCGTGGGATGAAAATGTTGTTTTTAATGCGGGATATCAATTAGCACAATCTCTGATTGCGATCGGTCGTGGAGAATGGCTGGGCGTAGGATTAGGAAACAGTGTACAGAAATTATTTTATTTACCAGAGGCGCATACGGATTTTATTTTTGCTGTTTTCTCAGAGGAGTTCGGTCTAATTGGATCGATATGTTTAATTTTATTATTTGTAACTTTAATTTGGAGAATATTTCGACTTGCTATTAAATCAGCTAAAGCCGATCATTTTTTCGAAGCGTACTTTTGTATTGGAGTCGGTTCTTGGTTGGCCTTTCAGGTAGCAATTAATCTTGGAGTAAATATGGGATTACTGCCAACCAAAGGACTAACGTTGCCACTGATAAGTTATGGTAGGAGTAGTATAATCATGACAATGATCACATTAGGAATTCTGTTAAGAATTTACCATGAACTGGATTCAGGATATGTATCGAATTCCAGAGCAAAAGTGAAAAGAAAAAATTAATGAGACAACCTAAAATTCTAATAGTAGCTGGAGGAACAGGTGGACATGTTTTCCCTGGTCTTGCAATCGCCAGAGCTTTAAAAGATCATAATTGTTCAGTAATTTGGTTAGGAACTAAGAATGGAATCGAATCCAGAGTGATCCCTGAAGCTGGATTCAAGATTGAATACATAAATGCAGGGGGCCTCCGAGGAAAAACCTTTAAAACTTTTATTTTTTCGTTAGGCAAGCTATTAACAAGTTTTATGCATTCTTTTGTCATTCTTATACGTCATCGACCTGATGTAGTTTTGGGGATGGGTGGTTTTGCTAGCGGCCCTCCAGCACTGGCTGCTTTTCTATTACGCTATCCGGTGATTATTCATGAACAAAATGCAATTGCTGGGGGTACTAATAAAATTCTAGCGAGGATAGCATCCTTGGTATTGGAGGCTTTTCCAGGAAGCTTTCCTGTAAATATAAAAGCACAAACAATAGGAAATCCTGTTAGGCAGGATATAACTGAACTTGAACCTCCTAATATCAGGTTAAAAGATCGTGAAGGACCCATAAGAATTCTTGTACTTGGGGGGAGTCAGGGTTCATTGATTTTAAACAAAACACTACCAAACGCACTTAAAGATGTGTCTTCATCAATGAAGTTAGAGGTATTGCATCAAGCCGGAGAAAAAACTTTAACAGAAGCACAGAATGCCTATGAGGGAGTGTCAGTTGGATTATATCTAGTGGAATTTATTGAAGATATGGCTGATGCGTATAATTGGGCTGATATAGTGATTTGTAGGTCTGGTGCAATGACAGTAACAGAATTAATGACCGTAGGCTTACCTGCAATCTTAATACCATTTTCCAAGGCGATAGACGATCATCAAACTAAAAATGCGAATGTAATGAAAAAAATTGGTGCCGCAGAAATTATACAAGAAAAAGACTTAGAAAATGGGAAGCTTACCTTACTGATGCGTGATTGGGTTGAGGATAGAAGTACTCTAAGGCAAAGAGCGCTTCTAGCAACTTCAATGGCTAAGCCTGAAGCCACAAATGATATTGTTAAAGCTTGTCTGAATTATGTGAGTAGTTATGATTAGAAAAATGCGACGACTTAAGCGAGTTCATTTTGTTGGTATAGGTGGATCAGGAATGTCAGGCATTGCTGAAGTAATGCTTGGGCTTGGTTATCAGGTACAAGGTTCAGATTTAAATAAAAGCGAACAAGTAAAAAGATTAGAATTATTGGGTGCTAAAGTATTTATAGATCATCACAAAGAAAACGTCCATAAAGCTGATGCGATAGTCGTCTCAAGTGCGATTGATGATAAAAATTGCGAGGTTATAGAAGCTCACAGACTTATGTTACCAATTGTGGCCCGTGCTGAGATGTTAGCTGAGTTGATGCGTTTTTGTTACTCAGTTGCAGTTGCTGGAACTCACGGTAAAACCACTACAACTAGCCTTGTGGCGAGCATTTTAGCTCAAGGCGGACTCGATCCTACATATATAATCGGTGGTCGTCTCAAAAGCTCAAATTCACATGCAAAGCTTGGTCTGAGCGAGTATTTGGTCGCGGAGGCAGATGAAAGTGATGCCTCGTTTATGCACCTAAAACCTATGATCTCTATTGTTACAAATATTGATACAGACCATATGTCGACATACGATAATGACATAAATAAGTTAAATCAAGGGTTTCTTAATTTTTTACATAATCTTCCATTTTATGGGCTTGCGATTATGTGTATTGATGATCCAGGTGTTTGTGAAATACTTCCCAATATCCGAAGATCAGTAACAAGCTATGGGTTATCTAAGAATGCCGATATCAGAGCTTCAAATATAAAATTCTCAAAAGAATTAACTACTTTTGAAGTCACGAGAAAGCATAAAAAAGGTAAATTAAAAATTAATATGAACTTACCTGGAGAACATAATATTCAAAATGCCCTAGCAGCTATAGCCGTCGCTATAGAACTAGATGTTGATGATGATTCAATTGTTAGCGCATTTGAAAGCTTTGCTGGCATTGATCGTAGATTTCAGATTACAAATAATGTGAAATGCAGTAATGGTCAATTTACTTTAATTGATGATTATGGGCATCATCCTTCAGAGATTAAGGCTACGCTGAAAGCCGTTAAAGTGAGCTGGCCAAAAAAGAAGGTAACTCTGATGTTTCAGCCGCATCGATATAGCCGCACAAAAGATTTATTTAATGAGTTTATTGACGCTTTATCTGGCGTTGATCAAGTCCTTGTGGCAGAAATTTATCCAGCTGGTGAGCTTCCTATTAAAGGGATAAGCAGTATAAACATCGTTAATAGCTTAAAAAAGATAGCCAATAAAGATGTCCACTTATTATCATCCTTGGATGACGCACCTCTAATTCTAAATAAACTATTAGAGGATGATCAAATATTATTATGTATGGGAGCTGGGGATATTGGAAAATTTGTATCTGATTTGCCAGGTACTCTCGAAATAAAATAACAATCATGAGGTAAATAATTTTGCTGGTACCAGTTAATTCTATTCGGGGTGAAATAATCAACTCTGAACCAATGAAAAAACATACATCATTGAGGGTTGGGGGAGCGGCGCAGTATTTTTATAAGCCATCTGATATGGATGATCTTATCCACTTTTTATCTCTTTTAGATAATGATGTTTCAATATTTTGGTTGGGCAGGGGCAGTAATATACTTGTGAGGGATGAGGGTCTATCGGGAGTTGTGATTTCCTCATCAAAAATTTTAAGAGAAATCAAAAGAATAAATGAATTGACTATAAAAGTAGAAGCTAATGTCCCTTGTACAATGTTGGCGAAGAAATGTATTCGCTGGGGCTTAGGCCCATCTGAATTTTTCTCGGGAATACCCGGTTCTCTAGGAGGAGCATTAGCTATGAATGCTGGAGCTTATGGAAATGAAACATGGGAGAGAGTTGTTTCTGTTAAGACAATCAATCGGAATGGAATAATAAAAAATAGGATTTCAGAGGAATATCAGATTGATTATCGTGACGTTAAAGGTCCAATTAATGAATGGTTCGTAAGTGCTATTTTAAAATTTGAGTCGAATAAAATACCCTCGATGGAAAGGCAAAAAGAGATGCTTGAACAACGCAAGGAGTCACAACCATTAGGTAAACCAAGTTGTGGCTCTGTCTTTCGCAATCCACCTGGAGGTTTTGCTGCAAAATTAATTGAGCAATCGAACCTTAAAGGTTACAGAATTGGAGGCGCAAGCGTTTCGTTAAAACATGCTAATTTTATTATTACTGATGACAGTGCTTGCGCTAATGATGTTGAACAATTAATTGAGTATATAAGATCAACAGTAAAAAATTTACATGATATAGAGTTAAAATGTGAAGTAAGAATAATAGGAAATTCATAGAATTTTAAAAATGAATATAGCTATAGATACAAACATCAAAAAGTCTTCGGATTTCGGGAGAGTTTTAGTTATTTATGGCGGGAATTCGAATGAGCGTGATATTTCATTAAATAGTGGTACGGCGGTACTGGAAGCTCTTCAATCAAAAGGAATTGAAGCTTATGGATGGGACCCAAAGATAGAGCCTCTCTACAAGATTTTGAAAAAAAATTTTGATCGTGCTTGGATTGCACTGCATGGTCAAGGTGGTGAAGATGGCTCTATACAGGGTGCATTAGAGTTTCTTGGTATTCCTTATACTGGAAGCGGTATTTTGGCATCAGCGGTTGCAATGAACAAAATAATGAGTAAAAAACTATTTCAAGCCAATAATATTTCCACCCCAGATTTTAAAATTATCCGCACTAAAGATGATGCTCTTAATGCTATGGAGTGCCTGGGTTTTCCAATGGTATTAAAGCCAGTTTCCGAAGGCTCCAGTATTGGTATGAGTATTATTTCTGAGCCTAATGATATGGATGAAGCATTAAGCTTAGCTTTAAGTTTTAATAATATCGCTCTTGCAGAGGAATGTATTATTGGCGATGAAGTTACAGTAGCAGTCCTTAATAACAAGTCATTTCCCAGTATTCGTATCAAAACACCGCGAGTTTTTTATGATTATAGCGCTAAGTATAAATCAGTTGAAACCCAGTATATTTGCCCTGGAAACAATGATATTAAATTAGAAGAGCTTTATTCAGATATAGCACTTAAAGCATTTGATGCGCTAGGTTGTAGGGGTTGGGGTCGGATTGATTTTATGAAACATGACAGTGAAATACCTAAAGTATTAGAAGTGAATACGGTACCGGGCATGACAGAAAAAAGTCTTGTTCCTATAGCTGCAAAACAATTAGGAATGGGTTTTCCTGATTTATGTTGGCGTATTCTAGAAACCAGTTTTGATAATTAAAGTGTAATTTAATGTCTGTTAATCAAGCAAAAAAAAGAAAAAAAAGACGTGAATATAATTGGTCTTGGCAAAAAGGAAAAAAATATAATTTCTTTAAAATTTCAGTAGCTTTAATTGTTTCTTTTTTTGGCTATCAATTTTTGACCAATATTATAAATCAACCAATAACATCTATTTCAATTGAAGGATCTTTTCAGCAAGTTAAGTCTAATCAAATCGAAGGTGCAATCAGTGATCATTTAGAGAAAGGCTTTCTAAATTTAAATATAACTGATATGCAGAAAGATATCCTTGAGATGGAATGGGTGGATAAGGTATTAATTGGAAAGAGGTGGCCAGGAAAGCTAGAAATAAACATTTTTGAACATATCCCTGTTGCTAGGTGGGGGAAGCGAGGTTTATTGAATGATAAAGGAGTGTTATTTATTGAAATAGATAATGAAAATCATATTCCTGACTTAGCATATTTATATGGCCCTAGCGGAACTTCATTGGAGGTTGCAGAAAGATATTTTTATATACGTGATCGTTTAATTCCATTGGGTATGAATGTTAAGCGAGTTTTTGTGAGCCCACGCGGAGCTTGGGAAATTAAATTATATAATGGAATTAATGTAACTTTTGGCCGAGATAAACTAGATGAGAGGGTAAATTTATTTATAGATATTGCCAGAAATATTATCTCTCAACAGCCAGATGACATAGAATCTCTAGATATGAGATATGACAGTGGTTTTACGATAGTATGGAAAAAACCTTCTTCAAATAGCTAATATAAAAAAGGATATAAGTGAGCAAGAAAAGCGAAAAGAATCTCATCGTTGGATTGGATATTGGAACATCAAAGGTTGTAGCTATTGTTGGCGAGATCAATGAAAGCAATCAAATCGAAGTTGTAGGAATTGGTATGCACCCTTCACGAGGTTTAAAAAAAGGTGTGGTTGTTAATATTGAATCTACGGTCCATTCTATCCAAAAAGCAATAGAAGAAGCAGAATTAATGGCTGGTTGTGATATACATTCTGTATATGCAGGCATCGCTGGAAGCCATATAAGAAGTTTAAATTCTCATGGAATTGTTGCTATACAAGACAAAGAAGTGAGTTTAAATGATGTAGATAGAGTCATAGATGCGGCGCGTGCGGTCGCGATACCAGCAGATCAAAAAATACTGCATATATTACCGCAGGAATTTCTGATAGATAGTCAGGAAGGTATTCTTGATCCGATCGGTATGTCGGGCATTCGAATGGAAGCTAAAGTTCATATGGTGACAGGCGCAGAAAGTGCAGCTCAGAATATAACTAAATGTATACAAAAATGTGGATTAGAAGTAGATGATATAGTTTTGGAGCAACTTGCCTCAAGTTATGCCGTTCTAACTGAAGATGAAAAGGAACTCGGCTCCTGTTTGGTTGATATTGGAGGTGGAACAACTGATATAGCTGTTTTTCAAGGAGGAGCAATACAACATACTGCAGTAATACCAATCGCAGGCGATCAAGTTACAAATGATATTGCGGTTTCTATGAGAACGCCAACCCAGTATGCAGAAGACATAAAAATCAAATATGCATGCGCATTATCACAATTAGCAAATCCAGATGAAACGATTGAGGTGCCGAGTGTCGGCGATAGACCACCAAGAAGACTAGCGAGACAAACATTAGCAGAAATAGTGGAACCAAGATTTGAAGAGTTATTTAGTTTGATACGAAATGAATTAAGAAGGAGTGGCTTCGAGGAATCAATCCCTGCAGGAATTGTCATAACTGGAGGTAGTGCGAAAATGGAAGGTGCGGTGGAGTTGGCCGAAGAGGTTTTTCACATCCCAGTTCGCCTTGGTTCGCCGCAGAATGTTGAAGGATTATCTGATGTGGTTAGAAATCCAATTCATGCCACTGGAGTGGGACTGCTTCTTTTTGGAAGAGATTCAGTGGATAGAAGAAGTTATAGCAAGACTTCCATAAAAAATAATGTAACTGACAAATTAGATCAAATAAAAGGCTGGTTTCAAAGACAATTCTGAGATGTTAATTTTTTTGTATATTTTTGATGAATTGATATAATTATATTGTTGTTTTATATAAGGTATTCACTAAAGGAAGTATTATATGTTTCGACAGCGAACCATTAAAACCACAATCAGAGCAACTGGTGTGGGTCTCCATACCGGCAAGAAAGTCTATATGACATTAAGACCGAGTGGCGCTAATACGGGTATAATTTTTCGAAGAGTTGATATTGATAAAAATATTGATATTCCGGCAAAAGCAGAGCTGGTAGGTGAAACTACCCTTGGAACAACATTAATCAAAGATGGTGTAAAAGTTGCTACAGTGGAGCACCTAATGTCTGCGCTAGCGGGCTTAGGGATTGATAATATTGTCATTGAACTATCTGCATCTGAAGTTCCAATAATGGATGGAAGTGCTGGTCCTTTTGTGTTCCTTATTCAATCAGCGGGTATTGAAGAGCAAGATGCAGCAAAAAAATTCATTAAAATTAAGAAGAAAATTCGGGTCGAGGAAGACGATAAATGGGCTGAGCTAAGTCCATTTAAAGGATTTAAAGTCGATTTCGAAATTGGTTTTAATCACCCTGTTTTTAATAAACTTGAACAAAAAGCATCCATTGATTTCTCCTCAACATCATTCCTTAAAGAGGTTAGTCGCGCTAGAACTTTTGGTTTTTTAAAAGATATTGAAAAATTAAGAGAAAATAATCTAACTCTCGGGGGAAGTATGGATAATGCTATTGTCCTTGATGATTTCAGGATTTTGAATGAGGATGGCTTGCGTTATTCAAATGAATTTGTCATACACAAAATATTAGATGCAATTGGTGACTCTTATCTTTTGGGTCATAGTTTAATAGGTAAGTATGCCGCAAAGAAATCTGGCCATTGCTTAAATAATAAGTTAATGCGAGCACTTATCGCGGATCAAAGCGCCTGGGAAGAAGTATCTTTCAGTAGTGTCAAAAAAGCACCTATTTCCTATCTTACATCAGCATATAACTGAATATAAGAATTTAGTCTTTATATATTAGTCACTTTAATCTGACAGTCACTGATACTCGGAAATCTTTTTCTTGCTGCACTAAGAAATAATGTACTTTGATAACGAAATTTTGTCGCCCAGGCATTAGAGTTGCATAGGATAATCAATTTCCCCGAGCTTCTTATATTGCAGGCAATGAGATGTTGTGCGGCCTCATCACTTAATGTTTTTTTTAGTATAAAACGTAATTCTTCCATATTTTTAGCTCGTTGAACAATGCTATCTAGGTTATTATGCGACTCAGAACTTAGGATTTTTTTTAATTTATTGAGAGACATGAGCGTTGTTCGACTTTTATTTGATACTCTATTGTTAATTAATTAATGAGATTAAATTTTATAATATTCTTAAAAATTACATTTACAAGTAAAATAAAATAATCGTAACCTAGAAGTAAATTCTATTTATTGGGAATAAAGTGTGGCAAATATATTAACTAATTTATTCGGCAGTCGTAATCAAAGACTCTTGAAGCGCCTATCGAAAAAAGTGGGCGCTATAAATAATCTAGAGCCAGAATTGCATGCTCTAACTGATGAACTTCTTAAATCAAAGACTGAAGAATTTAGGGGTCGTTTAACTAAAGGTGAAACCCTGGAAGATTTATTGATTGAGTCTTTTGCTGTTGTTCGTGAAGTTTCCCAAAGAACATTAAAAATGAGGCCTTTTGATGTTCAACTAATTGGTGGCATGGTGTTGCATCAGGGCGATATTGCGGAAATGAGAACTGGCGAAGGGAAAACTTTAGTTGCAACATTGCCTGCTTATCTAAATGCTTTGAGTGGGAAAGGAGTGCATATAGTTACTGTAAATGAGTATCTTGCAAAAAGAGATGCCGATTGGATGCGACCAATTTATGAGTTTTTAGATTTAACCGTTAGCGTTACTTCAAACGGGCAAAGCCATGATGAAAAAAAAGCAGCGTATGAGGCTGACATTACTTACACCACAAATAATGAATTAGGGTTTGATTACCTTCGTGATAATCTAGCTTTCTCGAGCGATGATAAAGTTCAAAAAGAATTGAATTTCGCAATAGTTGACGAAGTTGATTCAATCTTGATTGATGAGGCACGCACACCTTTAATTATTTCTGGCCCTGTAGAGGAAAATACAGATCTTTATCAAAAGATAAATAAATTGATCCCGAAATTAAGTCCTCAAGACGAAGAAGATGGTGATGGCGATTACTCTAAGGATGAAAAATCTAAACAAGTCTATATCTCTGAGGCTGGTCATCAACATACAGAAGAATTGATGATCAAGTCTGGCCTCTTACAAGAAAATGAGAGTCTTTATGATGCGGGTAATATTCGTCTATTACATCATTTAAACGCTGCTTTAAGAGCTCATGTGATGTTTAAACTTGACATTGATTATATTATTAAAGATGGCGAAGTTGTAATTGTAGATGAATTTACAGGTAGAACTATGCCGGGAAGAAGATGGTCTGACGGGCTTCACCAAGCTGTTGAGGCGAAAGAAAATGTCTCAGTTAAGCAAGAAAATCAAACTGTAGCTTCTATAACATTTCAAAATTATTTTCGTTTATATAATAATTTATCTGGTATGACCGGAACAGCTGATACCGAGGCTTATGAATTTCAATCAATATATGGTCTTGAAGTAATAGTAATCCCCACTCATAAAGCAATGATACGCAATGATCAACCAGATAAAGTTTACCTTACTGAAGAAGGTAAATTTAATGCCATTATTGAGGATATTATTGACTGTAGAAAAAGAAATCAACCAGCTCTCGTTGGTACAACCTCGATCGAAACCTCGGAATTATTATCTTCGATATTAAATAAAAAGAATATTAAACATGAAGTATTGAATGCTAAGCAGCATGAACGAGAGGCAGTTGTTGTGCAGCAGGCCGGCCGACCAGGCGCAATAACTATAGCGACAAATATGGCCGGACGTGGAACGGACATTGTATTAGGTGGCAATTTAAACGCAGAACTGGAAGAGCAGGAAGGGGATAAAGAAGCAATAACAACTAATTGGACGCAAAGACAAGCTCAAGTAATTGAAGCTGGCGGACTTCATATAATTGGTACAGAAAGGCATGAATCTAGAAGGATTGATAATCAACTTAGAGGTCGATCTGGAAGACAAGGTGATCCTGGCTCTAGTTGTTTTTATTTATCGATGGAAGATAATTTAATGCGTATTTTTGGCGATCCAGATAGGACAAAGTCTCTTTTATCACGAGCTGGAATGAAGGAAAGTGAAGCCATTGAAAGTAAACTTCTGAGTCGACAAATTGAAAAAGCTCAACGTAAAGTTGAATCACATAATTTTGATATTCGAAAAAACTTGCTCGAATATGATGATGTATCAAATGATCAAAGGAAAGTTGTTTATCACCAAAGAAATGAATTAATGAGTGCAGATGAAATTGGCTCATCGATTCTAGCCATAAGAGAAGAAGTGATAGAACTTACGGTCGATAAATATATTCAAGAAGATAGTCATGAGGAAAATTGGGGCTCCGAAGAATTAATGCAGGCTTTAGAAAAAGAATTTTTATTACCACTTAAAATACCTCAATGGATCAAGGATGATCCAAAATTAAATGCTTCAATGATACGTGAACGTTGTGTTGAAAAAATGCAATCTGCCAGTCAAGAAAAAGAAGAAGCTGTTGGATCTGATTTAATGAGAATGGTAGAAAAAGAAATCATGCTTAAACAACTTGATCTTCATTGGAAAGAGCATTTGGCAGGTATGGATTACTTGCGACAGGGTATCGGTCTTAGGGGTTACGCCCAAAAAAATCCTAAACAAGAATATAAGCGTGAAGCATTTTTAATGTTTGGCGAAATGCTAGATCAAGTTAAGTATGATGTAATTAGCATGCTATCAAGAATTAGAATTCAAAGTGAGGAAGATGTATCAAGAATGGAGGCGCAAAGAAGGGCTGAGCAATCTATGGAATTCAATCACCCTGATGCTACTAATCTAAATGATTCAGATACAAATAATAATTTACAGCAACAAAGTGGAAGTCCTTTTGTAAGGTCAGATAAGAAAATAGGCAGAAATGATCCATGCCCATGTGAATCCGGGAAGAAATATAAGCAATGCCATGGTCGTTTAGATTAAGGTTTATTAAAATTGCGAAGCATTGAAGTTGCGGCCGGCATCCTCATTGATGAAAAGAAACGCGTATTACTTTCTCAGCGTTCTCACTTAAAGATTTTTCCATTACAATGGGAATTTCCAGGCGGGAAACTAAAAGAAAATGAGTCTATCGAATTTGCTTTAATTCGCGAATTAAAAGAAGAGCTTAATATTGAAATATGTGATCCTGAATTTTTTATGCAACTTAAGTATAGCTATGAAACGTTTAAAGTAAAAATTCATTTTTACTTAGTATATTCATGGTCTGGTTTAGTTATTGGTAATGAGAGCCAGATAATTCAATGGTGCTCAACAGATCAATTAGAGAAAATTGATCTGTTGGAAGCAGATGCACCTGTTATTAAAGAGTTAAAAGGGGTGATTTAATTTGCTTCGTGAAATTAGACTAGCAAATTGAGATTTTGAATAAAATATCATCGTGAGTCTGAATTGCTCGTTGATTGATATCACACCATTCTAGGAATCTAACTGTAAAGCGGTGCTGGTTACCGCTAATTTCTGGGAAAAGATAACTTTCTTCCGGTAAAGTCACTCTTACTAGTTGATCGTGTGAATATGGAGGCATTTTATGCTGGTACATCCCATTAGTTGCCGATTTTTCCATCGGCTTGGTACTTTCACGTATTAACCAAAGAAGTTCGACCACTGCATTGCAAACAGGTTTTATCATACCAAGCCAGAGATCAAAATCTTGTTTTCTTCTATCATGTATCTGCCTGAGCCAATGACTAAATTCAGGTAAGTCAAATTCACAAGTACCGCCTGGTATAGTGCTTCGGTGTTTTATGGCGCTTAAGAATTCGTTATCTCTGAGGGGTTGTATAAAATTAGTTCCTATCGCTCGAAGTGCATCTCTTCTTTTGGTTAGATTTTCAACCATGATATCTAACCTATCAGGATCAACCGTTGGTTGACTGTGATAGCTGGTTAATATTCCAATATGACGATCTAACTCTTTATGTACATCACTTCTAATATCACCTCTGGTTAATATAGCCATCACTTCAAGAAGACTTGTGATTGCACCTCTTGAGGCCCAATCTGTAGTAATTTCAGTAAAGTAGCTATATTGTTGATAGAGAAATTCTAGACGCAGAAATGTCCTCATTCTTTCACTGAGAGGTAACTCATATTCTGGTGATCTCCGAGAAGTCAGATCTAAATTTTCAAATTGTTTACCCATAGATTTATAGCATACCTTGAATATTTCCAGTTCATATTAATTGAGAAGTAAATTTTTAGTAATTCAAGTGAAAATAATTTTCTGTATTTATTTAATAATTGATTTTCTTGATGACGAGTAATAATCATATTATCTTGCTTCTAATGAAATTGAAATGACTAATGAACGACAAGATCGGGCAAATCATGGCACTTATTTCACAGAAAACTTTGTCACTTATTGTTATTTCAAACTAAATCGTAAATATTTTTTATGGATTTCTTTAATTTGAGGTATTATTTTTTGGAAATCACAGTTGTTGTTTATCACATCATCAGCTATCGCTAATCTTTCATTTCGTTTAGCTTGAGAGGCTACAATTTGTTTTGCTAGTTGTAATGAGCCACCATCTCTCTTTATCAGTCTATTGATTTGTGTTTCTTCATCACAATCAATAACAAGGATTTTATTAGCCTGATGCCTAAGCGGAGATGTTGTGAGCAAGGGGACGACAATTATTTGATATGGACCTGATGACGATAGTAATTTCAGTGTAACTTTCTTTTGAATCTCTGGATGTATAATTGCTTCTAGGATTTGACGTTTGTGTGGATCTTCGAAAACAAGTTTTCGCATATATTGACGATTCAATTCACCAGAATCAGTCAGAATATCCGTACTGAATTTCTTAATAATTAGGGATAAAATTTCACTACCTGGTTCTACTAGATGATGAGCGATTTCATCAGTATCAATAATTTCTATACCCAGATCTTTGAATACTTGACTGACCTTTGATTTACCTGATGCTATGCCACCTGTGAGGGCGACATGATAGTTTAATTGTCTATTTTCTATGTTGATATATATTCTTCTTATTTTATTAAATGAATGAGTATATAGTTATTATTTTTGCACCAAATACTAGGGAAATCCATCCCGAAATTGCAAGAAATGGCCCAAATGGTATAGGTGTATCCTTATCGGTTCGTTTGAGATTGATAGATATTAGGCCATAAATAAGGCCTAGTATTGAAGCAAAAAATAAGGTCATGGGTATTAATTGCCAACCAACCCAGGCGCCAATTGCTGCGAGTAATTTAAAATCGCCATAACCGAGCCCCTCCTTTTTTGTAATAAAAAAGTGAATATGATAAATGAACCATAAAATAAGGTAGCCAGAAATTACACCTAAAATACTTGATTTAGTATCTATTAGGATTGACGATAGACTATTCTCTGAATAAATAATGGTACATAGTAATCCCGCCCATAATAGAGTCAATGATAGGGAATCGGGAATTATTTTGTGATTAATATCAATAAAACTAATTATTATTAAAACCCATAAAAAAAATAGAATCGCGATTAATTCAATAATCAGGCCATAATAAAGACCGCAGTATATTGTAAAAATCATCGTAATCAATTCTACTAAGGGGTATTGGGAAGAGATAATTCTTTCGCAATAAGCGCACTTACCCTTAAGAATAATGTAACTAATAATCGGTATATTATGAAGAAATCGGATTGTATTTGAGCAATTTCTGCATTGAGATCTTGGCCAAAAAAGGTTGTATTTAGAGTTATTTGAGGACCCATTATAAATAATCGGAATCCTATAGATAAATACATTTAGTAGGCTGCCGGCCATAAGTCCACAGATTACTAATATAAATATAATGGTGAGATTGATTTCTTGCATGGTTATGTTGAATCTTAACGTTTTTTAAAGGTCGTTAAATGGTGTTATTTTTTTAAAATAATTGTCTCATTGCGATTGTTGTAATCCTTATAGGCTGGTATGGCTATAGATATCATAATCCCTGCGATAATTATGACTACCAGAATTTCAATCAAGGTAAATCCATTCTTTAATTTTTTCATTATTATTTAGACGCCATTAAAACTTATTATTAAAAGAGCTTATTATGAAGAGGTCGTAACCTCAAGGTTATATAATATTATTAAAATCATTATAGTGGTTTCATTTATGTTTGCGTTATGAAAGAATTCTGCTTTGGTGGATTATAAATATCCTCAACATAATTATTCAAATTTTTTTAATTTTTTAGGAAGTGATCATAATCAATGAATTTACATGAATATCAATCTAAGCAGTTATTTATTAAATACGGAATACCCACGCCAGTCGGTTATACAGCCACAACTAGAAATGAAGCAAAGGCGGCGGCTGAGAAGATTGGTGGTTCAGTTTGGGTAGTCAAAGCTCAAGCTCACACCGGTGGGAGAGGGAAAGCTGGTGGTGTTAAAATAGCAAAAACAATTGATGAAGTGCAACAGTATTCTGAGGAAATGATAGGTATGACCTTGGTTACGCACCAAACAGGTGCAGATGGTTTGCCAGTAAATATGGTTTATATTGAACCAGCTTCAGAGATCGATCGAGAAATCTACTTGAGCGTTTTGTTGGATCGTGAGCAAGAAATGATCTCATTTGTAGCTTCAGCCGCTGGCGGAATGGATATAGAAGAGGTGGCTGAGAAAGAGCCTGAAAAGATATATAAAATTGCAATTTCACCTGCCTCGGGCCTAATGGATTATCAGATAAGACAACTAGCTTTCGGCATTGGATTACATAAGGAGCAGCTTAGACAATTTTCGATTATTGTAAAAAGAATGTATGTACTGTTTTTAGAAAATGATGCAAGTTTGATCGAAGTTAATCCATTAATTGTCTCAAAAACTGGAGAAGTAATTGCATTAGATGCAAAAATTAATATTGATTCTAATGCCCTATTTAGACAAAAAGAGATAATGTCTTATAGAGATGCTTCACAAGAAGATGCCGTTGAGAACGAAGCAGCCGAAAATGAACTAAATTATGTTACTTTAGATGGCGATATAGCTTGTATGGTCAACGGAGCAGGGCTTGCCATGGCAACTATGGATCTCATAAAACTTCATGGTGGAGAGCCGGCAAATTTTCTCGATGTAGGTGGTGGCGCTACCAGTGATCGTGTTGCATTTGCTTTTAAATTAATTTTGTCGAATAAAAATGTACGAGCTATTTTAGTAAATATTTTTGGTGGCATTGTGCGTTGTGATCTTATCGCTGAGGGTGTCATCAGTGCAGTGAAGGAAGTTGGTGTTAGCGTCCCCGTTATTGTTCGTCTAGAAGGCACAAATGTTGAGAAAGGAAGAAGTTTATTAAAGCAAAGTGGACTAGAGATTATCACTGCTTCTGATTTAACTGATGCAGCAAAAAAAGCAGTGGCAGTGGCGGTGCAATCATGAGTATTTTAATTAATAAAGATAGTAAAATTATCTGTCAGGGCATTACGGGTAAACAAGGTTCTTTCCATACTGAGCAATGTATTGAATATGGCACTCAGGTGGTTGCTGGGGTAACTCCAGGAGCAAAAAGTGATTCACATCTTGGCGTACCAGTATTTGACACTGTGAGAGATGCAATTACTGCAACTCAAGCTGATGTAAGCATGATTTATGTGCCAGCACCTTTTGCTGCTGATGCAATTATAGAGGCTGCAGATGCAGGTGTTGAGCTTGTTGTCTGTATAACAGAAGGTATTCCAGTTTCGGATATGGTGAAAGTTAAAGCTACGCTGAAGCATTATAATTGCCGCCTCGTTGGACCAAATTGCCCAGGTGTTATTACTCCCGGTGAATGTAAGATAGGCATCATGCCAGGTTTTATTCATCAAAAAGGTAAGATTGGAGTTATCTCTCGCTCTGGAACTCTAACTTATGAGGCTGTCTATCAGACTACTCAGAATGGACTCGGTCAAACTACCTGTGTAGGGATTGGCGGTGATCCAGTGAGAGGTATGAATTTTATCGATTGTCTAGAGCTCTTTCAGGCTGATATTGAGACTGAAGGTGTTGTTATGGTAGGTGAAATTGGCGGTACCGATGAAGAGGCAGCAGCAGAATTTATAAAAAGCGATGTTACAAAACCTGTAGTCGCATATATTGCCGGCGTAACCGCCCCGCCAGGAAAAAGAATGGGGCACGCAGGAGCGATAGTTGCTGGAGGAAAAGGAACGGCCAAGGATAAATACAAAGCATTGGATAATGCAGGTGTAATGACCGTTAAATCACCTGCTGAATTAGGGAGTGCAATTTTAGAATCAGTTACTAAGTAACTCTATTATCGTCTTATAAAAAATATCACTCTAATGAATAAAAAAATTACTATTGCTTTAGCTCAAATCGACTTAATTGTTGGTGATATTACCGGTAACACGACTCGAATTCTTGATTGTTGTGAGCAAGTAAGAGTAGAGTCTCAAGCTGATTTAATTGTGTTTCCAGAGTTATCAATATCGGGTTATCCACCTGAAGATCTCCTATTGCATTCTGGTTTAAAGCGAAGAGTGGCTGAAGCTATCGAATTAATAAGAAAGCAAGTATCAGGAATTGCTGTATTAATCGGCTTTCCTGAGTATTCAGGGAATGTTATTTATAATAGTTGCGTTGTTTTTGAAAATTCCGAAGAGATAATTCGTTACCGTAAACATGTTCTCCCAAATTACAGTGTTTTTGATGAAAAACGCTATTTTGAACCCGGTAAAGAGACTGCTGTTTTTAAGCTGAAAGATACAAAAATAGGCATTAATATTTGTGAGGATATTTGGTATCCTAGCCCAGCCAAAAAATGTAAGGAGGCGGGTGCTGAATTAATCATTGTTATTAATGGATCACCTTATGAGAAAGGTGGCCAACTTAAACGTGAAACAATCGTGACAGAAAGAATCTCTGAAATAATGCTTCCTATTGTTTATCTTAATATGGTTGGCGGTCAAGATGAGCTGGTATTTGATGGCGCTTCATTTGTAATGAATACTGAAGGTGAGATAACTTATCGTGCACCTTCTTTTGAAGAGGCATTGGACGTTATTGAGTTAAGCGTGAAAGCCAAGCAAAAAGTACCATTGATTGCTTCTGTTGCTGAAAGATTAAGTGAAGAGGAAAGTATCTACAGGGCTTTGGTTAAAGGCACGCGTGATTATATCACTAAGCATAAATTTCCAGGTGTGGTTCTGGGTTTATCTGGCGGAATTGATTCAGCTTTAACCTTAGCTATTGCCTGTGATGCAATTGGAAGTGACAAAGTTAGAGCAATAATGATGCCTTATACCTATACCAGCAAAATGAGTCTTGAGGATGCAGAATTACAATCATCAATATTGAATATTCAGTATGATATTTTACCTATCGAAACACTTTATGATGCCTCTTTGGAGCTACTGAAGCCAATTTTCGTTGGAAGAGATATGGATACTACTGAAGAGAATATTCAATCTCGTGCGCGAGGTGTTTTGCTCATGGCGATATCCAATAAAACCGGTTTAATGCTCCTAACTACAGGCAACAAAAGTGAAATGGCAGTTGGTTATGCCACTCTTTATGGAGATATGGCTGGTGGCTTTGCCCCTTTAAAAGATTGCACGAAGACATTGGTAAAAAGGTTGGCAAATTATCGGAATACAATTAGTGAAGTCATTCCAAGACGTGTTATTGAAAGAGAGCCCTCTGCTGAACTTCGTGAAAATCAACAAGATTGTGATTCTTTGCCGCCTTATGATGTACTGGATCCTATTCTGGAATTATTTATTGAAGAAGATTTATCGGTTATGGAGATTGTTGATAGAGGATATGACCGTGCGACGGTGATCAGTATCTTAGAGATGGTGAAACGAAACGAGTATAAGCGAAGGCAGGCACCACCGGGAATCAGAATTAGTAATCGTGCTTTTGGAAGGGATTGGCGTTATCCGATTACTTCTGGTTATAATTTCCCAGATTAATTTTTATGATAAATACAATTATTTATGAAGCTACCTAGCTATTCAATATTTTTTGCTCTACTTGGGATGAGTGTTTTCAGTTGTTCCCAGAAATTTGGATATGAGATTGCATTATAATCCACTAATACTGATGGATCCGAGTAATTTTCAGCAAGAATTCGTCTCATATCAGTAGCTAAATCAAGCATGCCTAATTTCTCATAAGCGATAATCATAATTTCAATTGATTCTTTGTTGCTGGGAACACCATTGTATTTTTCAAGAGATGTTTTAGCCCTATTTATCGCCGCAACGTATGCCCCGCTTCGAATATAATAATCTGCTACTATATTTTCATAGGCGGCCAATCTATTTTTAAGATATATCATACGCAATTCAGCATCAGCTGAATATTCACTAGCGGGGTATCTTTCGACCAATCTTTCAAATATTGAGTATGATTTTTCTACATCTTCCGGCGGTCTTTTATTCATATCTTTACGAAAGGTTTTTTCTAGAATATCTGGGTCTCCCTCAAAGTAGGAAAGGGCTTGTATATAAAGAGCATAATCAATTCTTGGGTGCGTTGGGTTTTCTCGGATGAAAGATTCAGTTTGGTCTATGGTTTGTTCTGCTGAACCACTTTTATAGTAGGCATAAATTAATTCCAATTGGATCTGATTGGACAGATCACTAAATGGGAATCTCGATTGAATATTTTCAAATATTCCAATAGCACGCCGATAATTACCTGCTCCAACTGCTGTTTGTGCCGTTTCATAAGCTCTAACAAGGTCATTTATATACGCATCTTCAGCTGATTCTTCATTATTTGCACAACCAATTAATGATAGAATGAGCAATGAAATTATAAGATTTTTATACAAATTGAACATATTTTGAGCAACGTCAGATGAATTGATAATATGAAATCGTTTTATTGTTTGAATGGTTTAGAATAAATCAATATTAATATAATGCTAATACTAGAGTATAACGCAAATTAAATGAATTCTTTTAAAAGTATCCAATGACAAATTATTCTAGACAAAAAATTATACCAGAAGAATTGTCGGGCAACCGATTGGATCTTGCGCTTGCAAAAATTTTCCCTGAGTTTTCAAGAAGTCGTATAAAGAGCTGGATTTTGGATGGTTCTATACTAATAAAAGGCGAAAAATTTAGGCCGCGTGATATCGTTAATGGTGGTGAAGATGTCTCTATTCAGGTTATCTATACTGAAAAAATTACGAATGAGCCAGAACCAATGATTCTGGATATTGAGTACGAAGACGAAGAAATTGCCGTGATTAATAAACCAGTGGGTTTGGTAGTGCACCCTGGCGCTGGAAATTTTAATGGAACATTGATGAATGGTTTGCTCCATCAATGGCCGAAATTAAGTGAATTACCTAGAGCTGGTATTGTTCATCGCCTCGATAAAGATACGAGTGGATTAATGGTAATTGCAAAAACTCTTATTGCTCATAATTCACTAGTACGTCAACTTGAGAGCAGGGAAGTGACAAGGCAATATGATGCAGTTTGTAATGGAGTTTTGACTGGCGGAGGAACCATCAATGAGAATATTAAAAGGCATCCCGTTCATCGAAAGAAAATGATGGTTAGAGATGATGGTAAAGAGGCAATTACTCATTACCGAGTAGAAAAAAGATTTAAAGCTCATACGCATATTAAGGTAAACCTGGAAACAGGTAGAACACATCAAATTAGAGTGCATTTTGCTTTTCGGCGGCGTACTTTAGTTGGCGATCCGCTCTATGGAAGACTTATGATTCCATCAGGTTGTTCTTTAGGTTTAAAAGAGGTCTTAAGTTCATTTAAGAGGCAAGCTTTGTGCGCTTCTCGGTTGGAGTTAATTCATCCATTATCAGGTCAAAATATTACCTTAGAGATTGAACCAGCCACTGACTTCAAAAATCTACTAAATGCAATGACATTGGATTTAACTGCAGAATGATATGTGAAATAGGGTTTTTAGAAGCGGTGTGGCCGGCCCCAAAAAATATAATTGCGGGTACCACTTTAAGGCAATCTGGTTTTAGTCAAGGATCTTTTGGCGCCCTTAATTTAGGGAGTCATGTCGGTGATAATATAGATAATGTGAAGCGTAATCGCCGGTTATTAAGAGATGCTATGAATTTGCCTTCAGAGCCCTGCTGGTTGAAGCAAAAACATAGCGCTAAGGTCGTTATAGAGCCTAGCAATGAAATTGTTTTATGCGCCGATGCAAGTATCACACGTACGGTGGAAAAAGTTTGTGTGGTGCTAACTGCAGATTGTCTACCAATACTTATTACCAGTAAGTCTGGAGATATAATAAGTGCGATTCATGCTGGCTGGAGAGGCCTAGCGGGCGGTATAGTTGAGAATACAATAAATACCATGAAATCCAGCCCTAATGAACTTTTGGTTTGGTTGGGCCCCGCTATCTCGCAACCGGCATTTGAGGTGGGCAATGATGTTCGGGGGATCTTTTTGGATCTTGATATTAATAATGAATCTTGCTTTAAAGGTAATAAACGTGGTCGTTGGCAGGCCGACTTATACGCAATAGTTAAATTGAAATTAAATCGTTTGGGAGTAAGGGATATATTTGGCGGTGATGAATGTACTTTTAGCGATGAAAAGCGCTTATATTCGTATCGAAAAGATAATGAATGCGGCAGAATGGCAAGCATAATTTATATGCAAAAATAAAATTCAATTAAATACAAAATAATTATCCCTATAAATAGGGATAGGTTAAAAATAAAAAGATAATAATTTTAAAATTATTCAGAATCCTCGGCATCGAGAGTATACTGATAGATAGTGGAGATACGCATGCCAATATATGAATATGAATGTAACAATTGTGATCATACCTTCGATGAATTACAAAAAATGAGCGATGAACATTTGGTTGATTGCCCAAGCTGTAGTGCGCCAAAATTAGCCCGATTACTCTCCGCCCCAAGCTTTCGTCTTAAAGGTGGAGGTTGGTATGAGACTGATTTCAAAAAAGACAATCAGCGCAATATCTCAAAAAATGATAATGATTCGAGTAAACCAAAAAAATCATCTTCCAAAGATAATGCTTCAAAAGCTGAAAAAAAAACAACACCTCAAAAAAATAATACAGCGTCCGATAAATAATGAAAAATATACAAAAATACTTGATTGCGGGGTTATTGGTCTGGTTGCCAGTTGTGGTAACTGTTCTTCTGTTTCGTTTTTTGATTACGCTTATGGATCAAACCTTAATTTTGCTTCCTCTTCAAATACGACCGGAATCGTTGTTGGGGTTTTCGATTCCAGGGTTGGGTTTAATTTTAACTTTATTGGTGTTATTAGTGACTGGTGTATTAGCTGCTAATATTGTTGGGCGGACAATGGTAAGTTTTGGTGAAAAAATACTGAAACGGATTCCTGTGGTTAGATCGGTGTATTCGGCGGCAAAGAATTTTTCTGAGCTTGTATTTTCAGAGACAGGTCAATCATTCAAGAAAGTGCTCTTAATCCAATACCCACGTAAGGGTGTTTATAGTTTGGCTTTTCAAACTTCAACCGCATTGGGTGAAGTGCAGAAGAAAACTGGCAAAGATATGGTATGTACCTTTGTTCCAACCACGCCTAATCCAACTTCAGGGTATATAATAATTTTACCCAAAGAAGATGTGATAGAGATGGATATGAATGTTGATGAAGCGTTTAAAATGATTGTATCACTTGGGGTGGTAGTCCCTTCCTGGAGTGAAGATGATCTTAATGATTTACCAATAAAATCTCCTAGTAAAGAAAATAATAACCCTTAAGAATTTTTTATAAATGAGAGAATTATGGGAAGAGTCTTGCAGATGAAATGGTTAGTCCGTAGTATTTCGTTTTTTTTTAATATATGAAAAATATTATGCGAAGTCATTATTGTGGAGAAGTCGATAGTCGACTAGAAGACCAAGAAGTTTCAGTTACGGGATGGGTGCATCGTCGTCGTGATCATGGTGGCGTTATATTTGTCGACCTTAGAGATCGTGAAGGCTTGCTCCAAGTTGTTTTCGATCCTGATAATGAAGCAATTTTCTCTGAAGCAGAACGCATTCGTGGAGAATTTGTGCTGGCAATAAAAGGTTTGGTTCGTTCTCGACCTGAAGGTACAAAGAACCCCAATATGAAGACCGGTGAAATCGAAATTTTAGCGACTGAGCTGGTTACTCTAAATGACTCTCTTACCCCTCCTTTCCATCATGATGAAAAAGCCAATGAGGAATTAAGATTGCAATATCGTTATCTTGATTTACGTCGCGATAATATGCTTTCTAATTTACGTCTTCGACACGCTGTTACGAAAGAGTTGAGGTTATTTCTCGATGACCATGGATTTATTGATACGGAGACCCCTATGTTGACTCGTGCAACACCAGAGGGCGCACGCGATTATATTGTGCCGAGTAGAACAAATCCGGGTAAATTCTTTGCATTACCTCAGTCTCCGCAAATATTTAAACAATTATTAATGATATCCGGTCTTGATCGTTATTATCAAATAGTTCGGTGTTTCCGCGACGAAGATCTTCGAGCTGACCGTCAACCAGAGTTTACACAACTCGATATAGAGATGAGTTTTGTTGATGAAGACGCTGTGATGGATATGATGGAAGATTTAGTCCGATCATTATTTAAAAATGTAATGAAAGTATCCTTACCTAAGAAGTTTATTCGTATGACCTATGTAGATGCAATGAGGAGATTTGGATCTGACAAGCCAGATCTTAGGATTCCATTGGAATTAGTGGATGTCTCTGATTTAATGGCGGACGTTGAATTTAAAGTCTTTGCTGGGCCAGCAAAAGACGAAGATGGTCGTGTTGCAGCAATGTGTGTCCCCGATGGCTGTAAGATGAGTCGCAAAGATATTGATGATTATACGAAATATGTGAGTCGTTATGGTGCAAAGGGATTGGCTTATATTAAGGTTGTGGATATTGCCAACAAAAGTGAGGGATTACAATCGCCCATTCTTAAATTCTTACCTGACCAGGTAGTCGAGAAAATTCTTGAGCGTACTGCGGCTAAAGATGGTGATTTAATCTTCTTTGGAGCGGATAAAGCTAATGTTGTCAATGATTCGCTTGGCGCATTGAGAGTGCGTCTTGGCGAGGATCTTGAACTTATTGAAGCAGGTTGGCAGCCACTCTGGGTGATTGATTTCCCGATGTTCAATAAAGATAAAACTTCACAAAGATGGACTTCTTTGCATCATCCTTTTACAGCCCCCTCGATTACAGCGGTTGATGAACTTAATAGCAATCCAGGCACAGTCCTATCTAAGGCCTATGATATGGTTCTTAATGGTTCTGAGATAGGCGGCGGTTCTATTCGAATACATAACAAAGAAATGCAAGCCGCAGTCTTTAAGTTACTAGATATAAGTGATGAAGAGGCCGAGGAAAAATTTGGTTTCTTACTACGAGCACTTGACTATGGATGTCCGCCACACGGTGGTATCGCTTTTGGCCTAGACCGAATGATCATGTTGATGACTGGTGCAGAGAGTATTCGTGATGTTATAGCTTTCCCTAAAACACAATCCGCAAGTTGCCCATTAACTAATGCACCTGGAGAGGTATCTTCAGAGCAACTAAAAGAAACCGGAATACGCTTGCGACCAAAAGCTATAGAATAATTTTATATGGTCCAATATCGTCGACCAGAATCCATACTAGTGTTGATTTACACATTACGTCATGAAATATTGTTACTTAAGCGGATACATCCATTCTCGTATTGGCAGTCAGTAACGGGCAGTATGCAAAAGAACGAAACCAAAGAAATGGCGGCCCCTCGAGAATTAAAAGAAGAAACTGGCTTAACTGACGACGGTGTCTTGATTGATTGTGGATTGAGTCGTTCGTTTGAGATAGACCCTCGCTGGCAGCATCGCTATCACTCCAAAGATAGGGTAAATATTGAGCATGAATTTCATTATTTGCTTAAGGATAGATGTGAAGTGAAACTAAATGCGAAGGAGCACAGTCAATTTAAATGGTTATCAATTGATCAAGCAATTCAAAAAACTTGGTCTTGGACGAACAAAGAAGCATTAGAGCGATTAGCTGCTAGATTATAGGTGATGATTTTTTAAGTGATACACTGGATTAATTAAAGTTACTGGCGAATTAAAATAATTGTATCGATGATATGAAAATCCTTCATATAGAAAATGGTCGTTTTTTTTATGGTGGTCCTCAACAGGTTCTTTATCTTTGTTCTGGTTTAAATGATCATGGCATTGAAAATATCCTTATCTGTCAACCCGAGAGTGATTTAGGAAAAATAGCTAAAGATCATGGCATAAGGGTGATTGATTTATTATGTAAGGGTGATTTGGACTTATCCTTCGCATTCAGACTATTTAAAGTTATCCGTAATGAGAGGCCGGATATAATTCATTGCCACAGTCGAAGGGGTGGCGATTTTTTGGGTGGAATAGTAGCTCGTTGCTTTGACATTCCAGCAATTCTATCAAGACGAGTTGATAGCTTGGAATTTAGTTTTTTAACTAGAATACGCAACGCTATATTCGTTAAAGTTATTGCTATATCAAAGAATATTTATAATATTTTATCTTTGTCTGCACTTCATCTGGATAAACTAGTGATGATTCGAAGTGCAGTGGATAGTCAGAGATTCTTGATTGCAGTTAAGAAAGAAGAATTTTTGAAAAAATTCAATCTCAATAAGGATGATTTTGTTCTTGCGACAGTAGGTCAATTGATTCTCAGAAAAGACCATCAATTTTTGATTGATAGTATGGTTAATTTGCGAAAATTATATCCACAGATAAAATTAATTGTATTTGGTCAGGGGCAATTAAACGAAAAATTGAAACTTCAAGTCAGTGAACTTGAGCTCAAAGATTCTGTGATATTTGCGGGTTTTGATTTAGAGCTAGATAATTATCTATCGCATTTTGATATATTAGTTCACCCAGCTAATGCTGAGGGACTTGGTGTGATTCTAATGAAAGCCGGTGCAGCGGGGCTACCTGTGGTTGCTTTCAATACGGGAGGTATTCCTGAAGTAATCAAAAATGGTGAAACGGGTTTGCTGGCTGAGGTGGGTGATCGATATACTTTTGAGAGTCATATTGACCGCCTTATTAGTAGTGAGCCACTCCGGACAAAATATTCCTTAGCGGCAAAAGATTACATAAAAGCGGAATTTTCATTGCAGGAAATGCTGAAAAAACATATTCAATTGTATGAGTCAATTTGTGATGAATGAAAAAAATAAACTTCATGAGGTAGCTTGCCAAGTCGTATCTTTAGCGTCACAACTAAAGAAAATTATTGTAACTGCTGAATCTTGCACAGGAGGTTTAGTTGCGACATCTATAACCGATATTCCTGGTAGTTCTTGTTGTTTTTCGCATGGTGTTGTGACCTACAGCGATGCCGCAAAAAATACAATTCTTGGAATTGATAGTGTTTTAATAAAAGATAATGGCGCCGTGAGTAAGGCAGTAGCGGAGTGTATGGCAAAAAAAGTTCTTCGTGGAAATGCTGCAGATATTTCCGTAGCGATTACAGGTATTGCAGGGCCAACTGGGGGATCATTAGAGAAACCCGTTGGAACAGTTTGGCTTGCTTGGGGCTATTACGTTAACAATCAAATAATCGTTGATACGCAAGATTACTGTTTTAATGGTGATAGAAATACGATTCGCTTTCAGTCAGCAATCGAGGCCTTATTAGGGTTAGAAAAAAGAATGAAAAAATGACATTCTGTCTAACTATATATTTTTAATTATGGAATAATAAGAGTCCAATTCAAATATAAAAAAGTGATATTCAGCTATGGATGAGAATCGAAAAAAAGCACTTGCAGCCGCATTAGGACAAATCGATAAACAGTTTGGTAAAGGCTCTGTTATGAGGCTTGGTGATGGTGGCATAGCAAGACATTTTGAATCCATATCAACCGGCTCAATTGGTCTTGATGTTGCTTTAGGTATTGGCGGACTGCCAAAAGGTCGGGTTGTAGAGATCTATGGTCCTGAAGCATCAGGAAAAACAACATTAACTCTAGAAGTGATCGCTGAAGCTCAAAAAGCTGGAGGCACCGCTGCTTTTGTTGATGCAGAGCATGCGTTAGATCCTAAGTATGCTGAACAATTAGGTGTAAATGTCGATGAATTACTAGTTTCACAGCCCGATACTGGGGAGCAGGCCCTTGAAATAACAGATATGCTGGTAAGATCGGGTGCAGTAGATATTATTGTCATAGATTCGGTGGCGGCGTTGACTCCAAAAGCAGAAATTGAGGGTGATATGGGTGATACTCATATGGGTCTTCAAGCACGACTGATGTCCCAAGCATTGAGAAAACTTACCGGTAATATTAAACGTTCAAATGCGATGGTGGTCTTTATTAACCAAATTAGGATGAAAATTGGTGTCATGTTCGGTAGCCCAGAAACAACTACGGGGGGGAATGCACTTAAGTTCTATTCTTCAGTTCGTTTGGATATCAGGAGAATTGGTGCAATCAAGAAAGGCGATGAAATTATTGGCAATCAAACGCGTGTAAAAGTAGTTAAGAACAAGGTATCACCACCTTTCAAGATGGCTGAGTTTGAAATATTATACGGTACGGGTATTTCGCGTGAGGGTGAAATTATAGATTATGGTGTAGAGCAGAATTTGATAGAAAAATCGGGATCTTGGTATAGCTATAAAGAGGAAAGGATAGGTCAGGGTAAGGAAAATGTTCGGGAGTTTTTGCGCAGTAATCCTGAGATTTCCAGCGAGATTGAAGAACAAATTAGGGCGACACTGTTACCTAAAAAAGAGGATGCAGTTGAAGCTGCCGCGAGTAATGAAAGTGAGGATGAGTCTTCTGAATCTTGATTAAGTGTATAGATTGACGTGAATAAATCCATTAATGAGTTAAATGCTGATATCTTCCAGACTCAAAATGATGCTAAATATTCAGATTCACAACATGCCAGAAAAAAAGGCATGGATTTTTTGGCCTTACGTGAGTACGGGCACGAAGAATTAATTATAAAACTACAGGGAAAGGGGTATAACTACCAAGCGTCGAGTGAGGCTGTTCAGGGTCTCAAGCGAGATGGCTTGCAGGATGACTTGCGTTTTGCTGAGAGTTTTTGTCGTTCTAGATACAAGCAAGGCAAGGGACCACTAAAAATTATTTTTGAACTGAAGGCCAAGAAACTTCCAAGTGCAATTATTCATAGCGCTTTGAATGATCTCGATGTAAATTGGCTAGAATTAGCTAGAGAGGCAAGATTGAAAAAGTTCGGTACTAACCCACCTATAGATTACAAAGAGAAATCTCGTCAAATGCGATTTTTACAGTCACGTGGGTTTGATTCAGATAGTATTTCAGCAGCCCTAAAAATTTAATACTCAAAGAGAGTTTGTATAATAAATTAACAGTAAGGATATTTACTTTAAAAGACGATGTTAATCTTTGAATTTATCTATACACTATTTATGTATGAAAACCATTACCAGCAATGATTTACGTCAGAAATTTTTAGATTATTTTCATGAGCGAGATCATGAGATAGTTAATAGTTCTTCGCTTGTCCCGGGCAATGATCCCACTTTGTTATTCACTAATGCTGGCATGGTTCAGTTTAAGGATGTATTTTTAGGTAATGATAAAAGGAGTTATCAGCGAGCAGTTACTTCTCAGCGTTGTCTGCGTGCTGGCGGTAAACACAATGATTTAGAGAATGTTGGCTATACAGCCAAACATCATACATTTTTTGAAATGTTAGGTAATTTTAGTTTTGGAGATTACTTCAAAGAAAAAGCCATTATTCAAGCTTGGGATTTTTTAACGAATACATTAGGTCTTCCTGAGGAAAAGTTATGGATCACTGTTTTCTCGGAAGATGATGAAGCCGCAGATATTTGGTTAAACAAAATTAAGGTGAATCCAGAGCGATTCTCACGCATGGGCGAAAAAGATAATTTTTGGTCGATGGGAGACACAGGACCTTGTGGACCCTGCAGTGAAATATTTTATGATCATGGACCCGAAGTATCAGGCGGTCCACCCGGTTCAGAAGACGAAGATGGTGATCGATATAGTGAAATTTGGAATTTAGTATTTATGCAATTTGATCGCTCGGAAGATGGGGCGATGACACCATTACCAAAACCTTCAGTTGATACAGGTATGGGTTTGGAAAGATTAGCCGCAGTGATGCAGTCTGTGCACAGTAATTATGAAATTGATTTATTTAAGAATTTAATTACCGCCTCACAAAAGATACTTAAACTAGAAGCTCATCAATCAAGTTCATTAAATGTGATAGTAGATCATATTCGAGCCTGTTCTTTTTTGATCGTAGATGATGTGATGCCTGGCAATGAAGGCAGAAGCTATGTGCTTAGAAGAATTCTAAGAAGGGCGATTCGTCATGGAAAAAAATTGGGTATTAATGAACCATTTTTCTTCAAATTGGTCACTCCTTTAGTTAAAGAAATGGGAGAAGCCTATCCAGAGTTGGTTAAATTGAAATCAATAATTGAAAATACGATTAAAGAAGAAGAGCTGCGTTTTGCCATTACCCTTGATCAAGGTATGGAAATTCTTGAGAGCTCTATTAAGAGCATGAAAGATAAGTTACTACCAGGTGAGATCGTATTTAAGCTCTATGATACTTATGGTTTCCCAGTAGACTTAACTAATGATATTGCCAGAGAAAGACACTTTGAGATTGATATGGATGGTTTTGAAGTTGCAATGCAATCACAACGATCAAGGGCCAGGGAGGCCAACAAATTTTCCCATTCAGGTGACTCAAATATCAAAGCTAAAACTATGTCTAAGTTTGTAGGTTATGAATGTTCTGAAGATAAAGCAGAGATAACCGAATTATTTCTTCAAGGTAAGACCATATCAATACTTAAAAAGGGTCAACAGGGGATCCTTGTGACAAACATCACTCCTTTTTATGCGGAATCAGGGGGTCAGATTGGTGATACTGGGCGAATTGATTCAAAAAAAGGTTCTTTTAGTGTTACAGACACACAAAAACAGGGCAACACCATTATTCATCATGGTGTTATGGAAGATGGTGAGCTAAAAATAAGCGATAAAGTTGCAATGAAGATCAATAGCGATAGGCGTTCAAATATAGCTGCCAATCATTCTGCAACTCATTTAATGCATGCTGCTTTGAGAAATGTACTGAGCGACCAAGTTACGCAGAAAGGGTCTTTGGTTGATGAAAATCGTTTGCGGTTTGATTTTTCTCACAATAAACCGTTATCAAAACCCAATCTCTTTGATATAGAAGCTGAAGTGAATAGCGAGATTCGTAAAAATTATGCCGCAAGAACAGAACTTATGTCTTATGACAATGCTATAAAATCAGGGGCAATGGCTCTATTTGGTGAAAAATATGAAGATGAGGTCAGAGTTCTCGATTTTGGCGGTTATTCGATTGAATTATGTGGAGGGACTCATGTTAAACGTACTGGAGATGTTGGTATATTTAAAATAATTACCGAGAGTGGTGTTGCATCGGGAGTTAGGAGAATTGAGGCTGTTACGGGTGATGCTGCATTACAGTGGCTTTCGACACATAAAGAAAATATGGATCAATTGGCTACGTTGTTAAAAAGCTCTCCGGATCAGATTTATTCTAAAATCGAACAGCTTTTAGTTCGAAATAAAGCGATAGAAAAAGAACTTTCAGCGGTAAAACAAAAAATGTTGGGCGGTAATTCTAATGATCTTATGAGTAAAGCCATTAAAGTTGGTGAGATTAATATCCTCATCCACAGAATGGATGGAGTAGACTCAAAAAATCTAAGAATAGCAATCGATCAATTTAAAGATAAATTAGGGACTGCTGTGGTGGTATTAGGTTCTATTGATGAAGGTAAAGTAAAGCTCGCTGTAGGGGTCACAAATGACCTTACAGACCAAATTCGTGCTGGAGACTTAATTCAATCTATCGCCGCAACTGTTGGTGGAAAAGGTGGTGGAAGACCAGATTTTGCTCAAGCCGGCGGTCCAAAACGAGATAAAATTGATCAAGCATTGAAATTAGCCTCAGATTTAATTAAAAATGAACTATAAATGGTTTTTATATATAGTTACATATGAAATAATTAAATCTTGAAAAGACTATTTATAGAGGGGCATTTTTTAAATGTTAATTTTGACAAGACGGGCGGGCGAAGCTCTAATGATTGGCGACGATATTTCAATCACGGTACTCGGAGTGAAGGGTAATCAGGTAAGAATTGGTATCGATGCTCCAAAAGACGTTGCAGTCCACAGGGAAGAGATTTTTGATCGAATTCAAGATGACCAGGAATCTGAGTTTGAGGAATAAATTCAAGGCATTCTATTTATTGTTTTAATTGAACTCAAATTTACGAAATATCTTTGCTTGGTAGACGAGGGTTTTTCTTAGATCTTTAGCTATAATTGTACTAAAGCCCTTTAAATAGGACTTTTTTATTTCTTCAATATACCCTCGATTAGCTTGGCATCAATAGGCTATTTCTCAATCGTAGCTTGGCTTTCAGTTCGATCAGGCACGGTTGAGCAAATAATAGAAGTAGGGTAACATCAATCTAATTACTCAGATATGCTTGATCTTCATTCAAGAGAAGGATTTTTTATGAAAGTAACTATTGCAGCTACACAAATGGCATGTAATTGGGATTTAAAAAATAATATAGATAAAGCTATAAGTATGGTGCATCAGGCGGCTGATTTAGGCGCACAAATAATATTATTACAAGAATTATTTGAAACTCCATATTTTTGTATAGACACACAAAATGAACATTTTAATTTAGCAAAAACTCTATCTGAACAACCTACGATAAAAAAAATGCAAACTATTGCAAAAGATCTTGGTGTTGTCTTACCAGTCTCTTTTTTTGAAAGATCGGGTTTAGTTTACTTTAATTCTATTGTTGTTATCGATGCAGATGGGTCAATAGTTGGGCATTATAGAAAAAGTCATATACCTGATTTTCCTCTCTACGAAGAAAAATTCTACTTTAGTCCTGGTGATACAGGGTTTCGAGCTTTCGATACAAAATTTGGTCGAATTGGTGTAGGTATCTGCTGGGACCAATGGTTTCCTGAGGCCGCTAGAGCTATGGCATTAATGGGTGCCGAAATACTACTTTATCCAACTGCTATTGGAAGTGAGTTAGATAAACCAGACTTAGACAGTAAGAACCATTGGCAAACAACCATGCGTGGTCATGCAGCGGCTAATATTATGCCTGTGATTGCCTCTAATAGAATTGGTAAAGAGTCTAGCAAAGATCTCTCATTGGAATTCTATGGCTCCTCATTTATATCCAATCACCTAGGAGAGCTTGTCTGTGAAGCAGACCGAGAATCAGAAAATATAATAACCCATCAATTTGATCTTGATGAAATTGCTCTTTACAGGCGAGATTGGGGGGTATTTAGAGACCGACGTACTGACCTCTATGGGGAAATTCTTTCTTTGGATGGCAATCGAACCAAAAAGAAAGATAGTGCATAAAATTCCTAACTTAAGAATATTCTTAGCGCTATCGTTTATTGCTGTAATAACTATTTATCCAGTTTTAGCTTTACCGGTAATGATAGGAATCTTGATGGATCATGCAGGTATGTCTTCTTTTTCTGCTGGATGGTTAACTTCTATTGGAACTCTAGCAACTGCTTCTGCAGGTCTTTTAATGTCCATCAAGATGGATAATAAAAATCTCCAAAAAATATCAAGATTTGGATTAATCATAGCCATAGCTATAGATTTATTGTCTGCATTCACGGCGGGCGCCACAATTATCTTTTTCTTCATACGAATAATATGGGGAATCGCAATGGGGGTAACTCATGCTGCTAGTATATCTTCGATTGCACATTACGATAACTACAAACATGGCTATGGTATTTATGTAGGATTACAATTCATAGTAAGCGGCATAGCACTTTATATTGTGCCTGTATATTCTGATTTAATTGGTGTCACGGGATTTTTTATTGGATTTGCAGTACTAGATTTTTTTGCACTTCTTTTAACTAAATTTCTGACATTAGAATACAATCAGCCTTCTAGAGAATATAAAACTAAGTCAGGTTTAGGCGTTATAATAACAGTCCCTGCTATATTAGCTATTATAGGCTTTGCATTATTTGAAGCTGCAAATACCGCCCAATTTTCATATATTGAAAGATTTGGTGTGATATCAAATATCACCGAACATCAAATTGGATTAGCTCTTCTTGTGGGATCTCTCTTAGGTATTCCAGGAGCTCTATCAATATTTGTGATAGGTGATAAATTTGGTTTAGTCAAACCACTAACATTTGGTTTTTTATTAGCCATTTCCGCTTTAACCATGATTTTACTCTCTAATAATTACACTACTTACTTCATAACTAGCTGTTTACTGGGTTTTTCATGGTCCTTTTGTATGCCATTTATAGAGTCTTTACTAGCAAGGATTGATCGCAAAGGGAGGGTAGTAGCAGCTGGCTCATCAATCTCATTCTTTGGTTCTGCATTAGGGCCTGGAATGGCGGCAATAGTTGTTTCTGGAGATCAGTATAGAAATTCGTTTGTATTGTCTATCTGTCTTTTCTTGGTTACATTACTGATTTTTATTATTTTAGGTAAAAAAATGAAGAAAGCCTTATGAAATCATGGGATATTTCAAGCGATCCAAGAGATTTAGGTTATTTCATGCCTGGTGAATGGACTGACCATGATTGTTGTTGGATGGCTTGGCCTTGTAGGAATGGTATTTGGTCTAATAATAAAGAAACTATGCAAGAATATGCAAATGTTGCACATGCTATTGCAAGATTTGAGCCAGTGAAAATGCTAGTGCCTCCAGAAAGAATTGATAGTGCAATTAAGTTACTTAATCAGAATATTGAAATTCTTGAGATAGAGATTGATGATTCTTGGGCTCGAGATTCAGGACCAAATTTCCTAATTGGTGGTGATAATTTGGCTGGCTCAGATTGGATCTTCAATGCATGGGGTGAAAAATATCATCCCTACGATCAAGATGCACAAATGGCAAAAAGAATTCTAGAAAACGCTCATGCCGATATTTTTCCTAGTTGGTTAGTAGCGGAAGGAGGAGGCATTACTGTTGATGGTGAGGGAACAATAATAACAACTGAATCATGCTTACTTAATAAGAATAGAAATCCAATACGAAATAGATTGGAGATAGAAAATGAATTATGTCGAACTCTGGGCGGTTCTAAAGTAATTTGGCTTCCAGGTGATGTAGATGAAACTGAAACTGATGGTCATATTGATGGGATTGCTGCTTTTATTGAGCCAGGCAGGATTCTTGTTGAAGTTAATAGTGATAAAAGCGACCCTCATTATAAAGTAGGCATCGATAATACTAATGCTCTAAAACATAAAACAGATGCTAAGGGACGAAAACTACAAATTGAATTTATTGAGGAAGGTATCTATCACAAAGACATTTGGAATGGTGGTTGCAGTTCATACATAAATTCATATTTAGCTAATAATGCAGTTATTGTCCCTGCTTATGGATATGATCGTGATCATTTGGCATTAGAAACATATAAAGGTCTCTACCCAAATCGAGAAATTATTCAGGTTCCAATACATAATATTGCTACTGGTGGTGGTGGAATACACTGTATCACTCAACAGCAACCAAAATACGAGTGAAACCCATGCGATAAGAATCGCCATGTATTTAAACCCTTAAAAGATACAATTAGAAATCAATTATAAATATATTTCCTAACGTAACTGATATAAATTATCTACTTAAATGATGTATAGGAAAAGTAGAATAAATATCTGTTTGATCAAATACTCTAAACAGGATTTACAAGAAACTTAACTATGAAACGATTTATCTTTTCCATAATACTACCTCTTTTGATTGCTATACCAGTGATGGTAGAAGCCAGCTTAGTCGAATATGAATTCGATATAAATTATCAAACAGTCAACTTCACCGGTGAGAATGTGCGGGCTATGTCGGTTGGTGGCAGTATTCCTGCGCCAACCATCGAAGCCACCGTTGGTGATACTCTGCGTGTGACTTTCCACAATAAGATGGATGTGGAAAGTTCGATTCATTGGCATGGCATTTTACTGCCGAATGATCAGGACGGAACGCCTTACATGACGACTTCACCAATAAGGGCTGGTGAATCCTTCACCTATGAATACCCTATTATTCAGCACGGTACTTACTGGTATCATTCGCACACACAACTGCAGGAACAACGTGGGGTTTATGGCTCGTTAGTGTTCCACCCTAAAGATGTTGAGAAGCATAAAGCGGATCATGAATATGTGGCGGTACTATCGGACTGGACGAATGAAAACCCGAAGCAGGTGCTGCATAACTTAAAAAAAGATGGAGATTATTACGCCCTTAAAAAAGATTCGGTGCAATCATGGCTAAAAGTATTGCAGTACGGGCCGGAGGCTATCAAAAATCGACTTAATAGCTCATGGACGCGCATGGGTCCGATGGACGTGTCCGATGTTGGGTATGATGCGTTTCTGCTCAATGGGAAGCAAGAGTCCACGTTAGAAGGATTACAGGGTGGTGAGACGGTGCGCCTCCGTATCATCAATGCTTCGGCATCCAGCTATCAATATGTAGAGTTTTCCGGAGGGCCGATGACAATTGTGGCCGCCGATGGCATGGATATTAAGCCCAAAGAAGTGGATCGGCTGAAAATCTCTGTGGCAGAAACCTATGATGTGCTGGTAAGATTGCCGGACGATAATATGGCCTATGAATTCCGTGCAAGCTCCGAGGATGGCACGGGCTATTCCTCACTTTGGTTGGGCGAAGGCCATAAAATGACTGCTCACACCATTGAAAAACCCAACCCATTCCTGACGAATCATTCTATGAATGGGATGGATATGGGTGATATGAAAATGGATAACATAGGAGGTGTGGATCATTCAAAGATGGGGCATGCAATGCCTGCAAGCAATGGAAATATTCGGATGATGAGCGAATATGACGGCTTGCGCTCGCTGGAGAAGACAACACTTCCTGTCGATAATCCTGATCGTGAGGTAGAACTGGAGTTAACTGGCAATATGGAACGTTATGTTTGGTCATTTAACAACAAGACGCTGGCAGAGGAAGATAAAATATTGATTCGTAGAGGGGAAAATGTACGTTTCAAATTAGTTAACCGCACAATGATGCATCACCCACTGCATTTGCACGGACATTTCTTCCGCGTGCTCAATGGTCAAGGTGAATACTCGCCGCTTAAACACACAGTCAATGTGCCGCCAATGCAGGTAGTTGAAATTGAGTTTTATGCTAATGAAGAAAAGGACTGGTTTTTTCATTGTCACAACCTCTATCACAATAAAATTGGCATGGCACGAGTGGTACGCTATGAAGATGCACCAGGTAGCGGTGAGTTGAATGATCAATTTTACAAAAATATCAAGCACGATCCATGGTATAGCTCAATGGATACGATGGTTAATTCCAATTTTATCGGCAACGAAACAAGTTTTTCCAATACACGCAAAACCATCGAATTTGGCTTTGATTATGATTACAAGAATGAATATGAGATAGACGTCACATATGCGCACAACATAAGCCGTTACTTAGATATATTTGTTGGTGGTGACTTTAAAGACCATGAAGTAAAAAATGAAAACCTTGCCGTTGTTGGCATACATTATGTATTGCCAATGCTGATTGATTCCGAGCTACGGCTAGATTCAAAAGGTAATGCTCGCTTGGAACTCAGCAGTGATTTACAACTTACCGACCGTGCCAAGTTTGATTGGGTAATGAATACGGATGAAGAATACTACCTTGGGCTGGAGTATGAAATCACCAAAAAGATTTCCTTCGTTGTTAATTATGATTCCGATTATGATGGTGGTGTGGGCATTAAAGGTAAATTCTAAGG